>DASYRS010000417.1:0-13577 GCA_036004205.1 Dongiaceae bacterium | reverse complement strand
GGACACCATCTACGAAGTCGGCCGGGCGTATGATGTGTTCTTCCTGTCCTCGACCGCGGTCATCGAGGACGATGGCGAGATCTTCTCCTGCGACATCACCCCGCACGGCAAGAAGCGCAAGATCTTCACCCAGCGCGAGCCGCTGCAAGGCGTGATCAGCGCCATCACGCCGTTCAACCATCCGCTGAACCAGGTCGCGCACAAGGTCGCGCCTTCGGTCGCCACCAACAACCGCATGGTGCTGAAGCCTTCGGAGAAGACGCCGCTGACCGCCTTGCTGCTGGCCGACATCCTCTACGAGGCCGGCCTGCCCAAGGAGATGTTCCAGGTCGTCACCGGCGAGCCGCGCGAGATCGCGGACACGCTGCTGACCGACGCGGACGTCGACCTGATCACCTTCACCGGCGGCGTCAAGATCGGCAAATACATCGCCGAGCATATGGGCTATCGCCGCGCTGTCCTGGAACTGGGCGGCAACGATCCGCTGATCGTGATGGAGGATGCCGACCTGGAGGAGGCGAGCAACCTCGCGGTCTATGGCTCCTATAAGAACAGCGGCCAGCGCTGCACCGCCGTGAAGCGCATGATCGTGCACGAAGCGGTGGCAGACCGCTTCGCCGAGTTGCTGGTCGAGAAGACCAAAAAGGTCAAGTTCGGCGACCCGATGGACCCGAACGTCGACATGGGAACCTTGATCGACGAAGAGGCCGCGCGCTATTGCGAGGACATGACCAATGACGCCGTGCGGGCCGGTGCCAAATTGCTGCACGGCAATCAGCGCAAGGGTGCGCTCTATGCCCCGACCGTCGTCGATCATGTACCTTATGATTGCAAATTGGTGAAATGGGAGACCTTCGGCCCGGTCTCGCCCATCATCCGCTGCAGGGACATCGCCGACGCGATCCGTATTTCCAACTCGACGGTCTATGGATTATCCTCCGGCATCTGCACCAACCGGTTCGACTATATCCAGCGCTTCATCAAGGAGCTTGTGGTCGGCACGGTGAACGTGCGGGAAGTGCCGGGCTACCGGATCGAGATGTCGCCCTTCGGCGGCATCAAGGACAGCGGCCTCGGCTACAAGGAAGGCGTGATCGAGGCCATGAAGGCCTTCACCAACGTCAAGACCTATTCGCTGCCCTGGAGCTGACCATGCGCATCGTGCTCGCGGAACCGGAGAAAGGCGGACTGGCCGCCACCTGGAGCGACGGCACGACCAGCTTCTGGCCCGCGATCTGGCTGCGCGACCAATGCCCTTGCCCGGAATGCCGGCACCCCAGCGGCCAGCGGCTGTTCGAGATCGGCGACCTGCCGGAGCGCCCCCAGATCGAACGCGTCACGGTGCAGGCCGACGGGACTGTGCGGGTTGCATGGCAGGAACAAGGGCACGTCTCGACCTACGCTGCGGTGTTCCTCTATGAGCATAACCTGAAGTCAGCGCCCGCCGCCTCGATCAAGCCGTGGGGCGCCGATCTTGTGGAGTTGCCGGAGGGTGACTGGTCCGCCATCGCGCGCGATCCGGCGGCGGAGCTGGCGTGGCTGGAGGCTTATCACAGCCACGGCTTCGGTCTGCTGCGCAACGTGCCGGTGAAGCCGGGCATGGTGGCGGAAGTCGGCGACCGCCTCGGTTTCGTGCGCACCACCAATTACGGCAGGCTGTTCGACGTCATCTCGGTGCCTGATCCGAACAACCTCGCCAACACCGCGCTGGGCCTTGGTATTCATAGCGACAATCCCTATCGCGATCCGACCCCCGGCGTGCAATTGCTGCACTGTCTGCTCTCCGATGCGCCGGGCGGGGACTCGTTGCTGGTCGACGGATTCGCGGCGGCGGAGCAATTGCGGATCTGGGCGCCGGAGCAGTTCGAGTTGCTGACGCGCGTTCCCGCCAATTTCCGCTTCGCCGACAAAGATACCGATCTGCAGACGCGCACGCCGCTGATTTCGGTCGATTTCGAAGGGCGGCTGACGGCGGTGCATTTCAACAACCGTTCCTTCAGCGGCATCGACGTCCCGGTCGAGCTGGTCGAGCCGTGGTACGAGGCCTATCGCAACTTCGCGCAGATCTTGAAGCAGCCGGAACGCGCACTGATCTTCCGCCTCGCGCCCGGCGATCTGCTGGTGATGCAGAACGAGCGCGCCTTGCACGGCCGCACCGCCTTCGACGCCAATCTGGGCCGGCGCCACCTGCAAGGGTGCTACGTCGACAAGGATGGCTTGGAAAGCCGCATGCGCGTGCTGCGCCGCCAGTCGGCGAAAGCGCAGCAGGCGGCGGAATGAGCGCGCTGGACGAAATCCGCGCGGCCTTCGCGGGACGCGGCCGGGATACCTATGGCGAAGGCGTCTCGCAACTGGAACATGCGCTGCAATGCGCTTCGTGCGCCGAGCGGGACGGGGCCTCGGACGCGCTGATCGCCGCCACCTTGCTGCACGATATCGGGCATCTGATCCACGCGTTGCCGCAGGACATCGCCGACCGCGGCATCGATGCGCAGCATGAAAGCCTCGGTTCCGCCTTCCTGTCGCAATATTTCGGCCCCGACGTCACCGAG
The DNA here is from genome assembly GCA_036004205.1 of Dongiaceae bacterium. Lineage (GTDB taxonomy): Bacteria > Pseudomonadota > Alphaproteobacteria > Dongiales > Dongiaceae > Dongia_A. The sequence continues at coordinate 11,025 of DASYRS010000417.1, read as the reverse complement.
CCGGTCCGCCTGCACGTCGCCGCCAAGCGCTATCTCGCGGCCACTGAGCGCGGCTATTTCGACCTGCTGTCGCCTGCTTCGGTTCAGAGCCTGCATCTGCAAGGCGGCCCGATGTCGGTGGAGGAGCGCGTCCGCTTCGCCGCCGAGCGCTTCGCCGAGGACGCGGTCAGGCTCCGCCGCTGGGACGACGAGGGCAAGATCGTCGGCGCCAAGACGCCCGATCTGGCGCATTTCGAGCGCTACCTAAATGCGAGTTCACCTCCCGCATGACGCGCCCCGTCTTGACCGCGGCGCCCCTCGCGGTCCGAATCTTTGGCCTCGACTTCTTGAAGGTATCGCGGGATCGCGGCGACTCCCGTTCGAACCCGGCCGGCGCCGGTTGGCATGGGCGGCCGAATGTCGCAAAGGACCTCGCCGGCTTGCTAGTGCCCTGAAATTGCGCGGTACCTGCGTGCCGCGCTGAGATAAAACCGCGTGACGATTGGGGCTGGCGCCGGCCACCGGGCGGAGTATACTTTTTTTGTGACTGGTCGCGGCATGGCCGTGACCGGTATCGGACTTGGGCACTCGCCATGCGCGGTAGCCCGTGCTGGCGGACCATCGAAGATCCGGCCCGGCGTGCCAACGACCTCTCGAACTGGCGGTTCGGAGGTGTGGCAATGCCTCAGACGATCCGAAACCCCGTTGAGTGGCTATCGGACGAGATCCGAGAAGTGGCCAAAGGCGTCGGCGAGGCGAGCCGCTCGCTCCAGCGCACATCGACGCACCTGCGCTCCCCGCCGCTGGCGATCAATCGCATTGCCGTTAGCGACCTGAAGGAGGTTCTCGTCAAGGGCTTCGATGACTTCGGCGCCTATCGGACCGACATCATCTTCCTCATCGTCATCTATCCAATCATTTCCCTGGTCATAGTCACGGCGGCTTTTCACTACGAAATGATTCCGCTGCTGTTCCCACTGGCCTCGGGGTCGGTCATTCTCGGGCCGTTCGTGGGGGTCTTCCTCTACGAAATGAGCCGGCGGCGCGAGCTGAACTTCGCGCGACATCACGAGGACAACCATAGCTGGGCCAATGCGCTCAGCGTGATACGGTCGCGCAATTTCGGCACGATCATTTTGCTCGGCCTGATCCTGGTGGCGATCTATCTGGTTTGGCTGGGCGCGGCCTGGTGGCTCTACCGTGTGATCAACGGGCCGCAGCCGCTATATTCGGTGAGCCGCTTCGTCCAGGACCTGTTCACGACGCAAGCCGGTTGGTGGCTGATCGGCGCTGGTTGCGCTCTCGGGCTGGCGTTTGCCGCGCTGACGCTGGTCATCACCGTCGTGTCGTTTCCGCTGCTGCTCGACCGCGAGGTCGGGCTCGCCACCGCGATCATGACGTCGATCCGCGCCGCCGCGGCCAATCCGATTCCGATCGCGGCCTGGGGCATCATCGTCGGCGGCGGACTGGTGATCGGTGCGATCCCGCTCTTCATCGGCCTTGTCATCGTTATGCCGGTGCTATGCCACGCGACCTGGCACCTCTATCGCAAGCTGGTGCCGCGGCAAGCGCCGGCACCCCCGCCGCACCACCATCGCAAGGCTGTTGCAGGCGCTCTGGCGGCTCCCTCGATAGACACGCTGGAGGCCAAAACCGACGAAGGGCAGATCGTCGCACTGGTCCTCACCGCGGTCGCGGCCGGCTCCGTGCTGTTTCACCTGGTGAGTCCGTGGTGGTGGACTCCGATCGCCTCGAACTGGAACTATATCGACCACACGATCACGATCACATTCTGGATTACCGGGTTTGTCTTCACGGCGATCGTCGTGTTCACGGCCTATTGCGTGTGGCGCTTCCACCATCGGCCGGGAGTCCACGCAGCGTACGAGCCGGAGAGCAAGAAGACGGAACTGTGGCTGACAGCCGGCACGACGGTCGGCGTCGCGGCGATGCTGGCGCCCGGCCTCATCGTCTGGCACCAGTTCATCACCGTTCCCGAGACCGCCTCGCAGATCGAAGTCGTCGGCCAGCAATGGCAATGGAGCTTCCGGCTGCCGGGCAAGGACGGCAAGCTCGGCGCGTTCGATGCGCAGCACATCACCGCCGAAAATCCCCTGGGTGTCAATCCGAACGACCCCAACGGCCAGGACGACATCGTGATTTCGGCCGAGGACATGCATCTGCCGGTCGACAAGCCGGTGAAGGTGCTGCTGCGGTCAATCGACGTGTTGCACGATTTCTATGTGCCCGAGTTCCGGGCCAAGATGGACATGATTCCGGGGATGGTCACCTATTTCTGGCTGACGCCCACCCGTACCGGAACGTTCGAAGTCCTCTGTGCGGAGCTGTGCGGCGGCGGTCATGCCTATATGCGCGGCCGGGTCGTGGTGGACCAACAAGGCGACTACCAGGCGTGGCTGGGGCGGCAACAGACGTTTGCGCAATCGCTGCCGGCGCAGAACAAACAGGCGGCGAAATAGACCTGGCGTTTCGTCGGGAGACGAGACGAGGAGGACGGTTCAATGGTGGACATCTCACGTGAAGCGGCCGATCTGATCCCGCCCGCCGAAGTCCAGGACGTCGATCTCTATCATCCGACGAGCTGGTGGACGAAATACGTCTTTTGCCAGGACGCCAAGGTGATCGCCCTGCAGTATTCGGCGACCGCCTTGTCCATCGGATTGCTGGCGCTCGTGCTGTCGTGGCTGATGCGTCTGCAGCTCGGCTTCCCCGGCGTGTTCTCCTTCATCGACGCAGAGCATTACTATCAGTTCATCACCATGCACGGGATGATCATGGTGATCTATCTGATCACCGCGATTTTCCTCGGCGGCTTCGGCAATTATCTGATCCCGCTGATGCTGGGCGCCCGCGACATGGTGTTTCCGTATGTGAACATGCTTAGTTACTGGGTCTATCTGCTTGCCGTCGTCGTCCTGGTGACGAGCTACTTCGTGCCGGGCGGCCCGACGGGCGCCGGCTGGACGCTGTATCCGCCGCAGGCCATTCTCTCCGGCACGGCAGGGCGCGACTGGGGCATCATCCTGATGCTGGTCTCGCTGATCCTGTTCATCATCGGCTTCACCATGGGCGGCCTGAATTATGTGGTGACGACGCTGCAAGCGCGCACGCGCGGCATGACGTTGATGCGCATGCCCTTGACGGTCTGGGGCATCTTCACCGCGACCGTGCTGGCGCTGCTGGCCTTTCCCGCCTTGTTCGCCGCCTGCGTGATGATGCTGCTCGACCGGGTGCTCGGGACCAGCTTCTTCATGCCGGCGCTGGTCGAGATGGGAGAACACCTGTCCTATCGCGGCGGCAGCCCGATCCTGTTCCAGCACCTGTTCTGGTTCTTCGGCCATCCCGAGGTCTATATCGTGGCCTTGCCGGCTTTCGGCATCGTCTCCGATCTCATCAGCACGCACGCCAGGAAGAACATCTTCGGCTATCGCATGATGGTGTGGGCGATCGTGGCCATCGGCGCTCTCAGTTTCATCGTGTGGGCGCACCACATGTATGTCAGCGGCATGCATCCGTATTTCGGATTCTTCTTCGCCACCAGCACGCTCATCATCGCCATTCCGACGGCGATCAAGGTCTATAACTGGGTTCTGACCTTGTGGCGCGGCGACATCCACCTGACCATTCCGATGCTGTTCGCCCTCGGCTTCATCGTCACGTTCGTGAATGGCGGTCTGACCGGACTGTTCCTCGGCAACGTGGTGGTGGATGTGCCGTTGTCCGACACCATGTTCGTGGTTGCCCACTTCCACATGGTCATGGGCGTCGCGCCCATTCTCGTCATTTTCGGCGCGATCTATCATTGGTACCCCAAGATCACCGGGCGCATGCTGGACGAGGTGCAGGGCAAGATCCACTTCTGGGTCACGTTCGTCGGGGCCTACGCAATCTACTTCCCGATGCACTATCTCGGCCTGATGGGCGTGCCGCGCCGCTATTACGAGCTGGGCGAGATGGCCTTCGTCCCGCCATCGGCGGCAACGCTGAACCAGTTCATCACCATCGCCGCTCTGATCGTGGGTGCCGCGCAGCTTCTGTTCGTCTACAACCTGATCACCAGCGTCTTCAGGGGCAAGGAAGCCGGCAGCAACCCGTGGCGCGCCGCCAGCCTGGAATGGCAGACCCCCGAAACGCCGCCAGGACACGGCAACTGGGGCAAGGAACTGCCGGTGGTCCATCGCTGGGCTTACGATTACAGCGTGCCCGGCGCCGCGGAGGATTTTGTGCCGCAGAACCAGCCCACCGTTGTGCGCAGCGCCTGAGGGGCCGGCGACGTGGGCACCATCATCCTCTTCCTCACGCTCGTCGGCGCGATCGTCGCCTGGTGGCTGGCACGCCAGAGGCTGACTTCCAAGCCGTGGCTGGAAGAGGGGCCGATCGGCGAGGTTCCCGGCACTGGCGCCATACAGCTGCCGGCGGCCGCCATCGGGCTGGGTGTGTTCCTGGTTGTCGTCGGCGCGCTGTTTGCCCTGCTGATCAGCGCCTACTCGGTGCGCATGGCGATGACCGACTGGCAGGCTCTGCCGGTGTCGGCGTTGCTTTGGCTCAACACCGGTCTGCTGGTCGCGAGCAGCGTGGCACTGCAGCTCGCGCACATGGCCGCCCGCCACCAGCGGCTGGAGGACTTGAAGCTTGGCCTGCTGGCCGGCGGCAGCCTGGCCCTGATGTTTCTGCTGGGGCAGATCCTGGCATGGCGACAGTTCTACGCCGCCGGCTATTTCGTGGCCAGCAATCCGGCCAACGCCTTCTTCTATCTGTTGGTGGCGCTGCACGGCCTGCATCTGTCGGGCGGGCTGGTGGCCCTGGGCCGCAGCGCCGGCAAGGTCTGGCGCGGTCATGACGGGCTCCGGCGCATCCGCCTCAGCGTGGGGCTGTGCGCCGCGTATTGGCACTTCCTGCTGTTTGTCTGGCTGGTGGTGATGGCACTGCTCATGGGGTGGGCGAATGACTTCGTCGCCCTGTGCGGTCGGTTGTTTACGTAGGAGGGTTGAGCAGATGGCCGAACGTAGCGAGATGGCCCAAGCCACACTGATGCCGGCCGCGGCGCCGATGATGCGGCCACCAGGCCTGCGCGGCTTCATCTCCGACTGGTCATCGGACCAGCGTGCGTTCAAGAACGTGTCCTGGATGAAGGCCATGATGTGGATCTTCCTCCTCAGCGACACCTTCATCTTCAGCTGCTTCCTGCTCTCCTACATGACGGTCAGGAGCTCCACGACCGTGCCCTGGCCCAACCCGAGCGAAGTGTTCGCGCTGACGATCGGCGGCACCAGCATTCCTCTGATCCTGATCGCCATCATGACCTTCATCCTGATCAGCAGCAGCGGGACGATGGCCATGGCGGTCAATTTCGGCTACCGCCGCGATCGGACCAAGACCGCACTGTTGATGCTGGCGACCGCGGCATTCGGCGCCACCTTTGTCGGTATGCAGGCCTTCGAATGGACCAAGCTGATCATGGAAGGCGTGCGGCCCTGGGCCAACCCCTGGGGCGCGGCGCAGTTCGGCTCGGCCTTCTTCATGATCACTGGTTTTCACGGAACCCATGTGACGATCGGCGTGATCTTCCTGATCCTCATGGCACGCAAGGTCTGGCGAGGCGACTTCGATCGCGAACGGCGCGGTTTCTTCACCAGCCGGAAGGGGAACTACGAAATCGTCGAGGTCATGGGGCTGTATTGGCACTTCGTCGACCTCGTATGGGTATTCATCTTCGCACTGTTCTATCTCTGGTGAGGCGGAACCATGTCGCAAGCCACGATGACGCACGGAACGGCGGCGCCGGCCACCACGACCCATCGGGACACTCATCAGCAGCATCCGATCAAGCTCTATCTAGTGGTCTGGGGCTGGCTGTTCGTTCTCAGCACCGGCTCGTACCTGGTCGACTATTTCGGGCTCGAAGGCTATCTCAGATGGGGCCTCATCCTCCTTTTCATGATCCTGAAGGCCGGCCTGATCGTGGCGGTCTTCATGCACATGGCGTGGGAGCGGCTGGCGCTGATCTATGCCATCCTGGTACCGCCGATCCTGGTTCTGGTGTTCGTCGGGATCATGGTGTTCGAGTCCGAATACACCTTTTTCACGCGGCTGTTCTTTTCCGGAACTGGATCGTAACGGAGGCGCTCGCGTCCGGCGGGTGCGGGTCGCCCCCGCCAGCCTTTCCTTGTCATTCCGGCTCGCAAAAAGGAAGCCGTGGTGGGGGCAGACGGCGCCAAATCCCCGGGTTATACTTGCCCCAAGACTGGTCGCGGCCTGGCCCGACCGTTGTCCGACTTGGGCATGCGCTGCACGCGGCAGAGCCCGTGCTGGCGGCCCATCGAAGATGCGGCCTTTGCTGAAGTCCGCGGCCTCTCGAACGAAGAAAGTTCGGAGGAAACATCATGGCCGATACGATCCGCAATCCCGTCGAGTGGGTGGTCGACGAGCTGCGCGAAGTGGCGGGGGGCGTGGGCCAAGCCGGCCGCTCCGTCCAGCATGCCTCGACCCATCTGTTCTCCACGCCGCTCGCGGTCAGCCGCATCAGCATCGGCGATCTCAAGGACGTGCTGGCCAAGGGATTCGACGATTTCATGGCCTACCGGACCGACATCATCTTTCTCATCATCGTCTATCCGATCATTTCCCTGGTGATCATCGCGGCCGCGTTCCAGTACGAGCTCATTCCGCTGCTGTTTCCGCTCGCATCCGGCTCGTTCATCATGGGACCGTTCGTCGGCGTCTTCCTCTACGAGATGAGCCGGCGGCGCGAGCTCAACCTGCAGCGCCATCACGTGGACAATCACAGCTGGGCCAACGCGGTCAGCGTCGCGCGCTCGCGCAATCTCGCCTCGATCCTGCTGCTGGGCGCGGGCTTGGTGGTGATGTACCTGGTCTGGCTGGTCGCGGCGCTCGGCATCTATCGCGCCACCCATGGCCCGCAGCCGATCGAATCCGTCGGCCGGTTCGTCCAGGACCTGTTCCTGACCGAGGCGGGCTGGTGGCTGATCGGCGCCGGTTGCGGCGTCGGGTTCCTGTTCGCGGTGGTGGCGCTGGTGACGACCGTGGTCGCGTTCCCGCTGCTGCTCGACCGCGACGTCGGGCTCGGCACCGCGGTCCTGACCTCGATCCACGCCGTGGCAGCCAATCCGGTCCCGATCGCGATCTGGGGACTGGTGGTCGTCGGCGGGCTGGTGCTGGGCACGATCCCGCTGTTCATCGGGCTGGTGATCGTGATGCCGGTGCTGTGCCATGCGACCTGGCATCTCTATCGCAAGCTGGTGCCGCGGCACGCGCATTCCTGACGCCCCGCTTCCGAGGCCCGCATCGAAGGATTGACTTGAGGCGCGCGCCTGCCCGACAGTGCGCGCCATGTTCGAGGATCTGAAAGGGCGGGTCGCGCTGGTGACGGGCGGGGCAACGGGGATCGGCGGAGCAATCTCCGCGGCCTTCGGCGCGGTCGGGATGAAGGTTGCCATCCATTTCCACGCTGGCACCGACGAGGCGGCGCGCATCGCTCAGCAAGTCCAGCACGCCGGCGGCGAAGCGGCGGTGCTGCAAAGCGACATCACGGAACCCAAGGCCGCCGACGATCTGATCCGGCGCACCATCGAGGCCTTCGGCGGGCTGGATGTGCTGGTGAACAATGCCGGCGGCATGGTGGCGCGCCGCCCGGTGGAAACCATCGACGACGAATTCTTCGATGCGGTGGTGGACCTCAACGTCCGGCAACTGGTCCATGCCTGCCGCGCCGGCGCCGAGGCGATGAAGCGGAGCGGCGGCGGGTCCATCGTCAATGTCAGCTCGATTTCCGCGCGCACTGGCGGCTCCCCGGGCTCCAGCGTCTATAGCGGCGCCAAGGCCTTCGTCTCCACCTTCACCCGTTCGCTCGCGCGCGAACTGGCGCCGCGGAACATCCGCGTCAATGCGCTCTCGCCCGGCACGATCGCAACCGCCTTCCACGAGCGCCATTCAACGCCGGACAAGCTGGAAGCGACCCGCAAAGCGATCCCGATGGCGCGCCTCGGCACCGCGCGGGATTGCGCCGGAACCGCCTTGTTCCTCGCTTCGGGCGCAATGTCCGGCTATGTGACCGGCCAGGTGATCGAGGTGAATGGCGGACAATTCATGGGCTGAAGCGCCCGCCATTCCTCCGCTCGATCGGCATTAGTCGAAGACCTCGCTGATCGCATCGCCCGCTTCGTCGGCGGCATCGTCGATCGCGTCGCCGGCTTCGTTGGCGGCGTTGCTGATCTCATCGCCGGCCTCGTCGGCCGCGTTGTTCGCGGTGTCGCCGACCTCGTCACCGAAATTGTCGTCGCTGTCCGAGCTTTCGGAGCGCGAAGCGCTGAGCGACCCGCCGGCGTTGCTGCCGCCGATGCCGCCGTTGTCGATGGTGCCCGACTTTTCGGTAGCGCGATTGCCGTCATCCAGCCTCATCTGGTCCTGCACGCACTCGGCGCCGGACATGCCGGTGCAGCCATAGCCCTGGTCGTACCGGTCGGGGCCCGCGAATGCCGGGCTCGCCAATGCCGCCGCGGCCACGGAGGTCATCAATATCGCTGCCTTCATCATTCCCATCCTTCCAAGATTGCGGCTCCCAAGCCTGGAACAGATGGGCGCAGCGATGATTCCCTGGAAGAAGGCGGGATGTTCAGGAACGTTTCGCGGATGAAACTGTTACGCCGCTTCGCGGCCGGTGCGGCACGCGGCGCACAGCCCCTGCGCCTCGATCGTCAGGCGGTTGAGCGAAAAGCCCGACTGGCGGGCGCTCATCTCCACGGCCTGCAGGATCGAGGGATCGTTGAGTTCGATGGCGGCCTTGCACGAGGTGCAGATCAGGAATTGCGAGATATGCCGCTCCTCCGGCCGGTCGCAGCCGACGAAGGCATTGAGGCTCTCGATCTTGTGCACCAGCCCCTGGTCCAGCAGGAACTCGAGCGCGCGATAGACGGTGGGCGGCGCGGCCGCGCGGTCGTCGGCTGCGCGCAGCAGATCCATGATCGCATAGGCCCCGATCGGCGCGTGGCTGTCCCACACCAGCTCCAGCACGCGGCGGCGCAACGGCGTCATCCGCGCGCCGCGCTCGGCACAGACCGTCTCGGCCTTGCTGAGGGCGTCATCGATGCAATGGCGATGATCGTGAGGATGGAGGGCTTGCGGCGCGTTCATCGCTCGAATCCGTATCCGATCCGGAGAGTATAGGGTGCCGAGGCGCGATCTGCGAGAGGGGCCAGCCAGCTGCTTCCATTGGAGCCAATTATCAATCACAGTTTCAGAGTGTATATTATGCTTCTCGGTCGAACTAAACGCATAATGCATTGTTTTAACGAGGTAAGTTCCAACGCAAGCGCGTCGGAGTGGTGGCTCGTTTCGGTCGAATGGGCAGCGCACTACAAATTCACACTGTAAAATAGAATTGACTTAACGATATGGCTGACCTACCTAGTCGGAAAAGGCGCAAGGAGTGCGTCTTTCCACGATTCTGGGTGTGGATTAGATGCGCAGCTTTCCACTGTTCCTGAAGCTTGAGGGCCGGGGGGTCCTGCTGGTCGGCGCTGGCAGCGCCGCCGCGGCCAAGCTGCGGCTGCTCGGCTCGGCCGGCGCGCGCGTCAGTGTGGTTGCGAACACGCCATCCTCCGATCTGCTGGCCGCCATCACGGAATCCTCCGCGCATCTGATCGACGGCGCGCTCACGCCCGCGCATCTCGCGAACGTCGAGCTGGTGTTCGGCGCGACCGGCAGCGAAGCCGGCGACCGCGCGATTGCTGAGCGCGCGCGCGCGGCGGGCAAGCTGGTCAACATCGTCGACCGGCCGGAGCTCAGCGATTTCACCATGCCGGCGATCGTCGATCGCGGCGACATCGTGGTCGCGGTCTCGACACAAGGCGCTTCGCCCGTGCTGGCGCAGCGCGTGCGCGCGGCGATCGAAAGCGTGTTGCCGCCCGGCCTTGGCCGCCTGGCGCAGTTCGCGCAGCGTTTTCGCACGGCGATCCAGTCGCGCATCGCGGACACTGGATCGCGGCGCCGGTTCTGGGACCAGGTGCTGGGCGGGCCGATCGCGGCCGCCGTGCTGGCGGGCGATGAGAAGCGCGCGACCCGCGATCTCATCCGTGCCGTCAATCGCGCCGAACCGAAGGCGGAGACCGGCCGCGTCTCGCTGGTCGGTGCGGGGCCGGGCGATCCGGAACTGCTGACCCTGCGCGCGGCCCGTGCGCTGCGCGAGGCCGACGTCATCGTCTACGACAAGCTGGTCGATCCGTCGGTGCTGGAATATGCCCGGCGCGATGCCCGCCGCATTTTCGTCGGCAAGAGCAAGGGCGATCACACGCTGCCGCAGGCCGAGATCAATGCGCTGCTGATCGTCGAGGCAAAAGCCGGCCGCCATGTCGTGCGGCTGAAGGGCGGCGATCCCTTCGTGTTCGGGCGCGGCGGCGAAGAGCTGGATGCGCTGCTGGCCGCGGGCGTGCAGGTCGACGTCGTACCGGGCATCACAGCGGCCAACGGTTGCGCGGCCTATGCCGGCTTCCCGCTGACCCATCGCGATCATGCCTCGGGCGTCGTCTTCGTCAGCGGCCATTCCAAGGACGGATTCTCAGATCTCGATTGGCGCGCGCTCGCCAATCCGCGCCAGACCATCGTGGTCTATATGGGCGTCGGCGCAGCGGGCGAGGTCGCCGGCAAGCTGATCGAAGCCGGTCTCGAGCCGCTGACGCCGATCGCCATCGTGGAAAACGGCACCCGCTGGGACCAGCGCGTGATCAAAGGCGAACTGCGCGAAGCGGCGGACTTGATCCGCCAGCACGGCGTGGCCGGTCCGGCGTTGCTGGTGATCGGCGAAGTGACGCGCGCGGCGGAAGCCGGCCTGCGCGCCGAGCTCAAAGCCGTGGCGGAGTAGGGAAGAGATGGCAACGGCGCCGCAAATGGTCACGGCCAACCGCCTGTCGGACGGCGCCGTCGTCTATTTCACTTCGGCCAAAGGCTGGTCGGAGAGCTTCATCGATGGCGCGGTGTGGCCCGACCAGGACAGCGCCGACGGCGCCCTCG
>DASYRS010000416.1:0-11899 GCA_036004205.1 Dongiaceae bacterium | reverse complement strand
TTCCTCGATCTCATCGGCGACGTCCACGCGCCTCAGGCCTTGGCGGAGCTGGGCATCGTGTTCCTGCTCTTTACCGTCGGGCTGGAGCTGCCGGTCGAGCGGCTGCGGCAATTGCCCCGCGCCATGTTCGTGCTGGGCGGCTTGCAGGTGATTGCGACCACCGCCGTGCTGGCCGGCATCGGCATCCTGATGACCCAGGACCTGGCGGTCGGCCCGCTGCTGGTCCTCATCCCCGCCCTGCGCGGCAGCCCGCTCCAGATGGCCGAGGCGATCGGGCTCAGCGTCCTCAAGGCCGCCGTGGTCACCATGCTGATCCTCGGCATCGGGCGGATCGCGCTGCGGCCCTTGATGAACGCGGTCGCCGCCACGCGCAGCTCGGAGATTTTCGCCGCTTTGAGCTTGCTGCTGGTGCTGGCCGCCGGCGCGGTGACGCAGACCGCCGGCCTTTCCATGGCGTTCGGCGCGCTGCTGGCCGGCATGCTGCTGGCCGATACCGCCTATCGCCACCAGGTTGCGGCGGAGATCGAGCCGTTCCGCGGCCTGCTGCTCGGCCTGTTCTTCATGACGGTCGGGATGCTGCTAGATACCGATGTGCTGCCGCGCCACGGGCTCGAGATCCTGCTGATGCTGGCGGGCCTGCTGGTCATCAAGGGCGTCATCATTTTCGCCCTCGCCTGGCGCCTGTTCTTGGCGCAGGCCGGTTCGCTGCGCCTGGGCTTGCTGCTGGCGCAGGGCGGCGAGTTCGCGTTCGTGCTGTTCGCGCTCGCCGGGCGGGAAGAGCTGCTGTCTCCCGTGCTGCAGCAGGAGCTGACCATCGTGGTGGTGCTCTCGATGATGGCGACGCCCCTGCTGGCACTCGCCGGGCAGCGCCTGGCGCCCGGCATCGCCCGCCGCACCGAGGTCTCCGAAGAGTCCCTGCCGTTCCTGCCGGAGGGCATTCGCAACCATGTCATCATCGCCGGCTACGGGCGGATCGGGGCGGCGGTGTCGGATCGCATGGCCCAGGCGGAGATTCCCTGGATCGCGATCGACGCCGATCCCGACAACGTCAATCGCGCACGGCGCCATGGCTTGCCGGTCTATTACGGCGACGCCGGACGGATCGAAGTGATGGAGGCGCTGGGCCTCGCCGACGCCAAGGCCATGGTCATCGCCATCAATGACGCGGAGAAGGCGGTCCAGCTGGTGGCGCTGGTCCATTACGTGCTGCCGGAGATGCTGATCCTCAGCCGCGCGTTCGACGAAGCGCATGCGGTGGAGCTGCGCAAGGCCGGCGCCAACCTGACCATACCGGAGCCCAGCTCGATCGGCGACACCATGGCCGATTCCCTGCTGAAAGCCCTGGCGCCGCGATCCCGGCCCGAGCCGTAGCCGGCGGCTGGCGCGGCGGGCGGAATCGCCGTAAAATCGCCCGATGCTACTGGAGATCTTCTCCGACACGGTCTGCCCCTGGTGCTACATCGGCAAGCGCCGGCTGGAGCGCGCCTTGCGCCTGCGGCCGCAGCCGGGCCTCACCCGCCGCTGGCGGGCGTTCCAGCTCAATCCCGGCCTGCCCGCCTCCGGGATGGACCGGCGGCAATATATGATCGCCAAGTTTGGCAGCCTGGACCGCGCGCAGCGGCTCTACGAAGCCGTCTCGCGGGTCGGCGCGCAGGAAGGCATCAGGTTCGATTTCGACCGGATCGTCCGCACGCCCAACACGGTGCGCTCGCACCGCCTGCTCTATGCCGCGGCCGAGGAAGACAAGCAGCCGGACCTGCTGGAACTCATTTTCACCGCTTATTTCACCGAAGGACGCGATATCGGCGATTCCGATGTCCTCGCCGATCTGGGCGAGGAGGCCGGGCTCTCCGGCGCGGCGATCGCCGATGCGCTGACCGATGGCGGCCGGCTGGATTCCGCGATGACCGAGGACCTGCAATCCCGCCGCATCGGGATCAACGGCGTGCCGTTCTTCGTGTTCAACGGCCGGTTCGGCCTCTCGGGCGCGCAGGAGCCGGAGGCACTGCTCAACATGCTCGACCTCGCGCGCGAAGAAGACACGCAGACGGGCGTTGCCTAAGCCGCCATTCCGGCGAGGTTCTGCATCAGCTTCCTGACGCCGCTCAAGCGCGCCTTGGTATCGGCCCAGTCCTGGCGATAGACCAGGCGGTGGTCGGTGCGCAAGGTCACCAGGTTTTGCCGCCGGGTGATGAAATCCACCAGCTTTTCCGGGTGCGCGAAGCGGTTGTCCTTGAACGCGATCACCGCGCCTTTCGGTCCGATCTCGAGGCGCTCGACGCCCGATGACCGACAGAGCTGCTTCAGCGCCACCACCTGCAGCAGATTCTCCGCCTCCACAGGCAGCGGGCCGAACCGGTCGATCAGCTCGGCGGCGAAGGCCTCGATCTCCTGGTCGGTAGCCAGGTCCGCGAGCCGGCGATAGAGGCCGAGGCGCACGTTGAGGTCCTGTGCGTAGCTCTCGGGGATGAGAACCGGCATGCCGATATTGATCTGCGGCGTCCAATCCTGCGCCGCCACCTTCTCCGTGCCGCGCGCCTCGCGCACCGCTTCCTCCAGCAGATGCTGGTAGAGCTCGACGCCGACTTCGCGCACATGGCCCGATTGCTCGTCGCCCAGCAGGTTGCCGGCGCCGCGGATGTCGAGATCGTGGCTGGCGAGGCTGAAGCCCGCGCCCAACTGGTCCAGGGTTTGCATGACTTCTAGGCGGCGCTGCGCGGTTTCGGTCAGCGCCTTGCCCGGCGGGGTGGTCAGATAGGCATAGCCGCGCAGCTTCGAGCGGCCGATCCGTCCGCGCAACTGGTAGAGCTGCGCCAGCCCGAACATATCGGCGCGGTGGATGATCATGGTGTTGGCGGTCGGGATGTCGAGGCCGGATTCGATGATGTTGGTCGCCAGCAGCAATTCGTAGCTGCCGTCATAAAAGGCGTTCATCGCCTTCTCCAGCGCCGTCGGTGACATGCGGCCGTGGGCCGTCACGAATTTGATCTCCGGCACCAGGCTGCGCAGCCGCGCCGCGACCGTGTCCAAATCCTCGATGCGCGGGCAGACGTAGAATATCTGTCCGCCGCGGAAATGCTCGCGCATGATGGCTTCGCGCACGATCACCGGATCGTACGGCAGCACGAAGGTGCGCACCGCCAGCCGATCGACCGGCGGCGTGGTGATGAGGCTCATCTCCCGGATATTGGACAGCGCCAGTTGCAAAGTGCGCGGGATCGGCGTGGCGGTCAGCGTCAGCACGTGCACGTCGCCGCGCAGCTCCTTCAGCCGTTCCTTCTGCACCACGCCGAAATGCTGCTCCTCGTCCACGATCAGCAGGCCGAGCTTGGCGAACTCGATCCCCTTGGCGAGCAGGGCGTGGGTGCCGATGACGATGTCGACCCGTCCCGCTTTCAGCATGTCCTTGGTGTCCGCCATGTCCTTCGCCGGCACCAGGCGCGACATCTGGCGGATCGTCACCGGCAATCCGTGAAACCGCTCGGTGAAGGTCTTGAAATGCTGCCGGCACAGCAAGGTGGTGGGCGTCACCACCGCCACCTGCTTGCCCGACATGGCGGCGACGAAGGCGGCGCGCAACGCCACCTCGGTCTTGCCGAAGCCAACATCGCCGCACACCAGCCGGTCCATCGGCTTGCCATTGGCGAGGTCCGAGATGACTTCGCCGATGGCGCGCTGCTGGTCCTCGGTCTCGGCATAGGGGAAGCGGGCGCAGAATTCGTCGAACATGCCTTCCGAAGGCTGCAGCACGTCGGCCGATTTCACCTGGCGCAGCGCCGCCGTCTTCATGAGCTGCTCGGCAATGTCGCGGATACGCTGCTTGACGCGGGCCTTGCGCGCCTGCCAGGCCGCGCCACCCAGCTTGTCGAGCGCGACGATGGTCTCCTCGCCGCCATAGCGGCTGAGCACGTCGATATTCTCGACCGGCACGAACAGCTTGTCGTTGCCGTCATAGAGAACGCGCAGGCAATCGTGCGGCGCGCCGCCCACATCCAGCGCCACCAGCCCCTCGTAGCGCCCGATGCCGTGATCCACGTGCACGACGAAATCGCCGGCGTGGAAGTTGGCGAGCTCGGCGAGGAACGTGTCCGCTTTCTTTTTCTTCGCAACCGTGCGGATCAGCCGGTCGCCGAGGATGTCCTGCTCGGTGAGGACGATCGCCCGCTCGGTCGCGAAGCCGTTCTCCAGCGGCAGGACCGCGCGACCCAGCGTGCCGGCCGGCAGCGATCCGAAGGCATCCCAGTTCTCGACGCTCGCCTGCTGGGCCAAGCCATGCTCGGTCAACAGATGCCCCAGCCGCTCCAGCGCGCCGGTCGAGCCGGCTGTCAGCAGCACGTGCCTGCCCTGTTGCTGTTCGGTGCGCGCGAAGCCGGCGACGGCCTGGTAGAGATTGACGTCGGGATTGGCGCGCGCCTCGGCGAAGCTCTTGCCGAACCGGCCCATCGCGCTCAGCCAGCCGCCCTCGTCCGGCGCCTGGAACGGATGCAAGGCGAGGGTCACGCGTGTCTCGGTGAATTCACGCCAGGCATTCTCGCCGACATAGAGCCGCCCCACGGGGAGCGGGCGATAGACCGGCGCGCCACTCTCGCGCTCGGCAGCCTGCAGATCGCGCCGCGCCTGGTGGAAATCGGCGATCATCTCCAGGCGCGCCTTCACCGCCTCGTCGATCTGGTGATCGAGCGTGACGATGGCGCGCGGCAGATAGGATTCGAACGGCACCAGCTCGGTCCCGAACAACGGCAGCCAGTGCTCCATGCCGGGGAATTGCCGGCCCGCGCTGATCGCCTCGTAGAGCGGATCGTCGGCGCCGGAGGTGCCGAACTCGCTCCGGTAGTTGGTGCGGAAATGCTCGACCGCTTCCGGCGTCAGTTGCAGTTCGTTGATCGGCTTCAGGACGAACGCGTCGAGCTTGCCGAGGCTGCGCTGCGAGAGCGCATCGAACAGCCGCAGGTCCTCGATCTCGTCGCCGAAGAAATCGACCCGGATCGGCATGGCCGTCCCCGGCGGGAACAAATCGACGATGCCGCCGCGGACCGCGAACTCGCCGGCCTCGCCCACCGTTCCGCTGCGCGCATAGCCCTTGCCGACCAGATATTCAACCAGCTTGGCCTGATCCAGCCTTCCGCCGCGCTTCAGTTCCAGCGTCGTGCCCTTGAACCCGGCCGGCGACGGCACGCGCTGCAGGATCGCGGCAACGGTCGTCACCACCACCAGCTTGGCGCGCGCGCCCTCTTGCATCGCGCTGAGGCGGCTCAAGGCATCGATGCGCCGCGCCAGGATGTCGCGGTGGGGCGAGGCGCGGTCGTACGGCAGGCAGTCCCAGGCCGGGAACGAGATGATGGTCAAGTCCGGCGCCATGAAGCCGAGCATCTCGACCGTGCGCGCCATGCGCAGATCGTCCTGCGCGACGTGCAGCACGCCGCCGGGCGCGATGGCGGCCAGGCGCGCGATCAGCA
Source organism: Dongiaceae bacterium (assembly GCA_036004205.1). Taxonomy (GTDB): domain Bacteria; phylum Pseudomonadota; class Alphaproteobacteria; order Dongiales; family Dongiaceae; genus Dongia_A. The sequence goes on along the minus strand of DASYRS010000416.1, from coordinate 6,443 downwards.
GCGCGTCGGCGCCGTCGGGCGCGCCGCCGACCTGGTGCCGGCCGGGCGCCGGAATGACAAAGGGAAGATCGCTCACGATGAAATTCTGCTATGGAACTCCGCCAACGCCGCGACGATCGGGCGCAATCCGCCCTCCGGACACTCGCCGCGGCCGCTGACCCAGTCGTATATATCCGGGTCGGGCTGCTCCAGCAACGCGGCATAGGCCCGCAAGGCGCCCTGGTCGAAACCCGCGAGGCTGCTGTCCGCAAACCGCCCCAGCAGCAGGTCCATCTCCCGCGTCCCGCGGTGCCAGGACCGGAATTTCAGCCGCTTGCGCTCGATGTTCAATTGTTCCGGCGAATCCGTCATTGCCTTGTTCCGCCGCCCTTCCCCGTCGCGGTGCGGCGCGTTAGCTTGGCCGCCCAATCCATCGCTTCACACGAGTCCGCAACGGTGCGACCCAACATCCTCAATCCCTTGTTCGCGCCAATAACCAGTTTGCCGGGCATCGGTCAACGGCTGGCGAAGCCGGTGGAGAAACTGGCCGGTCCGCTGGTCGCGGACCTGATCGGACATTTGCCAAGCGGCCTGATCGACCGGCGCACCCAGCCGCATCTGTCGACCGCCGAGGGCGGCGCCATCGCCACCATCCTGGTGAAGGTTGAGCGGCACATGAAAGCGCACAACCCGCGCCAGCCCTACAAGGTGCGCTGCTCCGATCCGACCGGTTACATCGACCTGGTGTTCTTCAACGCGCGCGAGGACTACCTGCTGCGCACCTTGCCGCTGGGTCAGATGCGGGCGGTCAGCGGCCGCATCGACCGTTTCGGCGGCGAGCTCAACATGGTCCATCCCGATCACATCGTGCCGGCGGAGGAGATCGCCAGCATCCAGATCATGGAACCGATCTATCCCATGACGGCTGGGGTCGCGCCCAAGGTGCTGCGCAAGGCGATCGAGGCCGCCCTCCAGCGTCTGCCCAAGGTCGCGGAATGGATCGATCCCGCATTGCTCAAGCAGCGGCAGTGGAGCGGATGGGCCGAGGCTTTGCTGGCCGCCCATCATCCGCAAGGCGAAGGAGAATTGTCCGCCCTGTCGCCTGCCCGCATGCGGCTTGCCTATGACGAGCTGCTGAGCAACCAACTGGCGCTGGCCTTGGTGCGGCTGCGGAACAAGCGCAAGGCGGGACGCTCGAACAAGGGCGATGGCGCACTGCGCCGGCGCATCGTCGGCAAGCTGCCTTACACGCTCACGGGCTCGCAGGAGCGGGCGCTGTCGGAGATCATTGCCGACATGGCAGCGCCGACCCGCATGCTGCGCCTGTTGCAGGGCGATGTCGGCAGCGGCAAGACCGTGGTCGCCCTGCTGGCGATGGCGAACGCGGTGGAGGCCGGCGGCCAGGCGGCGCTGCTGGCGCCGACCGACATCCTCGCCCGCCAGCATTTCGCGACCCTCGAGCCGTTGTGCAAGTCGGTCGGGCTGGAGATCGCGCTGCTGACCGGCCGCGACAAAGGCAAGGCGCGCGACGCCACGCTGGAACGCCTCGCGTCCGGCGAGTTGAAGCTGATCGTCGGCACCCACGCGCTGATGCAGGAGGATGTCGCCTTCGCCGATCTGCGCCTCGCCATCGTCGATGAGCAGCACCGCTTCGGGGTCGAGCAGCGCATGGCCCTGGCGGACAAGGGCGCCGGCGTCGATCTGCTGGTGATGACCGCAACACCGATTCCACGCACCTTGATGATGACCGCCTATGGCGACATCGACGTGTCGCGCCTGACCGAGAAGCCGGCGGGACGCCAGCCGATCGATACCCGCACCGTGCCGCTGGAGCGGCTGGACGAGGTCGCCGGCGCCTTGAAGCGCGCGATCGCCCAAGGCGCGCGCATCTATTGGGTCTGCCCGCTGGTCGAAGAATCGGAATCGGTGGATCTCGCGGCCGCGACCGAGCGGCATCGCATGCTGCGGCAATTGTTCGGCGAGCGCGTCGGGCTGGTCCATGGCAAGCAGAAGGCAGCCGAGCGCGATACGGCGATGGCCGCCTTCGCTGCCGGCGATCTCGACATCCTGGTCGCGACCACGGTGATCGAGGTCGGGGTCAACGTGCCCGAGGCGACCGTGATGGTGGTGGAGCATGCCGAGCGCTTCGGCCTTGCCCAGTTACACCAGTTGCGCGGCCGCGTTGGGCGCGGCGCGGCGAAGTCAAACTGCGTGCTGCTCTATCAAGCCCCGCTCGGCGAGACCGCGAAGGCGCGCCTGCAAATCCTGCGCGAGACCGAGGATGGTTTCCGCATCGCCGAGGAGGATCTGCGCCTGCGCGGCGGCGGCGAATTGCTCGGCACCCGCCAGAGCGGCCTGCCCGGCTTCCATTACGCGGATCTGGCGGTGCATGGCGACCTGCTTGGCATGGCGCGCGACGATGCGCGGCTGGTCGTGGAGCGCGATCCGCAATTGAAGTCGGAGCGCGGCGAAGCCTTGCGGATGCTGCTCTATTTCTTCCGCCACGATGCGACCATCAAGACCCTGACGTCTGGCTAGCGGCTTCGTCGGCGGCGGGCAGCGCCGCCACTTCGGCCGGCGGCGTCACGATGCCGCCGGACACCACCAGCTTCAGTCCGTCCTCGATCGGCATCTTGAGCCGGATGATGTCCGGCTCCGGCACGAACAGCAGGAAGCCCGAGGTCGGGTTCGGTGTCGTCGGCACGAACACGTTGATCAGTTCCCCCGCGGTCCGCTCCTGCACTTCGCCCTTGGTCGTGCCGGTGATGAAGCCGAGGGTCCACACACCCTTGCGCGGGTACTCGATCAGCACGCATTCGCGAAACGCCGCGGACTTGTTGGCCAGCACCGTCTCCATGATCTGCTTGATCGCGCCGTAGAGCGACCGGATGATCGGCAGGCGGTTCAACGCGGCTTCGATCAATCCGTGCAGCGCGCGGCCGAGGATCCCGGCGGTCAGCGCGCCGATCAGCGTCAGGCCGATCAGTGCCAGCAGCAACCCTATTCCGGGTATCGAGAACGGCAGATAGGTTTCGGGATTGTATTGCTGCGGGATAACACTGAACACCCGTTCATCAACGAACGTAATGAACAGCCAGGCCAGATAAATGGTCAGCGCGATCGGCGCCGTGATCAGGATGCCCGCGAAGAAATAGGTGCGCAACCTGGCGCCGAGGCTCATCTGGAACGCACGTGGTTTCTTTTCGGTCATTGTCCGCCCCGTCCTTGGTGGCCGCCTCACCCATTGAAAGGGGGCTGGCCCATCCGGTGCAAGCCCCTATACTCGCCACGGGACGGATGGGCTCACCGATGGCTGAACAGGAGTGGATCCAGGGGCAAATCTGCTTCCTGGAGCGGCACCAGATCACCTCGACGCTCATCGCGGGGGCTCGAGGCCCAATGGAATGCCTTGCGCGCCGGCCGCGCGATGCCGCGGCGCGACGAGGTCGATCCGGTCGAGCTGGTGCCATGGCTGCCCTGGAGCTGCATTGCGACCCGTTCCGCGTGCGCTACCGCGTGGTGGGAACGGAGGTCGCGCGCATCGTCGGCGAGGACTTCTCCAACCGCTGGCTGGACGAAACCGGATGGGGCGAAGCCTCGATCGCGCTCAACCGTCTGCTCTACGAGCGTGTGGCGGAGAGCCGCGCGCCGTCGTTCGGTCTGTCCGTCGTCAACTGGCAGGGCAAGCCCGACCACGTGTTCCAATGGGCGCTGTTCCCGCTCGGCGGCGGCGATCAAGTCACGCACTGCCTCAGCCTCGATGACCTCAGCGCGATCGCGCCGCGCAGCCGATTGCTTCCACTTGGAAGTTAGTACGCCGCGCCGGCGCGCGCGCTTTGCAGGTTGGTCAGCGTCTCCTTGACGGGGAGCTGAGTCTTGTCAGCGGGATCGTACTGCTTCAGCAACTGCACGGTCAGCGTGGCGATGGACTGCGCGTTGGCACGGCGCACCGGTTGATAGTAGTACGGATCATCATAGAACCAGCTCGGCCCGCAGCAAAACCCGTGACGCCGCCAATAGTACGGGTAGTACGGGCCGTAGCCGAAGGGCGGGTAGCTCTGGACATACTGCCGCGTGATCTCGACGTCGGTGTTGCGCGCCTCGTTCTCGATCTTCATGGCGGCCATGCCGCGCTGGTCCGCGATCTGCGCGGCGCGCCACAAGGCGAGGTCGTGGATCTTGGCCTGCTCGGCCTTGACCCGCGAATCATCCTTGCCCTGGCTGGAGGAGACCCGGATGTTCGAACCGGTATAGGTGACTTCGATCCGGTCTTGTCCGACGTCACGCTCGCTGTAGCCGAAGTCGCCGGTCTGGCCGAGCGGCACCATCGCCGGCTTAGGCACTGGCGTTGCACAAGCGGCCGCCAGCGCCGCCATCACCAATGCGGCGATCAATCTCGCCGTCGGTCCAATTGGTCTACGAATAGCTTGCATGATCATGCGGCCGGTTGCTTTCCCCGATCCGAAAAGTGGGGCCGAGCCACCGTACAGGCAAGTCACAAGTGTGATCAGCGCCAGACGGAATCGGGGTTTCCGAGGACCTGGGGGCTAAGGGCGAGACAATAGGCCTTCTTGTCCCACAAAGCCTTGCAGGCCTGGCCCGCCGCCTGCTGGTCGAGGCCAACCAGCATGGCGCTATACCGGGCCGTCCCTTCATAGGCCTTCTGCACGATCGCCGGACGCCCGCCTTTGGCGAGTGGGCCCAGGGAATCCTTCGCGCTCTTCAGCACCTGTTCCGCCTTGCCGCGTTCGGAATAGGCACCGAACACCACGCCCCAGCCACTGAGGCGTGCCGCCGAGGTGATGGTGCCGCCTTCCAGGCCTTGGGCGGCAACGCAAGAGCCGCCCGACAGAATGGTGGGGGCGGCGCCGGTGTCGGCCGCGCTGACGATCTGGGCAAGCTCGCTGAGCTTCGACCCGGCAGGCGCGTTCGCCGCGAAGGCGCGATTGAGCAGCCCGGTCATCTCCATCACGCGCTGCCCGCGATTGTGGCTGCCGAGCACGACACCGATCAGGCGCCGCCCGTCGCGCGTCGCCGAAGCGACGAGGTTGTAGCCCGAGCCGCAGGTGAAGCCGGTCTTGAACCCGTCCGCGCCGGCATAGCTGCCGAGAATCGAGTTCACGGTTCCGCGGCTGCGCTTGCCGATGGTCACCGCGCGCTGGTTGAACAGCGGGTAATGCTTCGGATAATCCCGCAGCAGAGCGCTCGCCAGTACCGCCAGATCCCGCGCGGTCGTCACCTGGCCATCGTCCGGCAGGCCGGAGGCGTTGCGATACACCGTCCGGGTCATGCCGAGAGAGCGAGCCATCGCGGTCATGCGCGTGGCGAAAGCGTCTTCATTCCCCGCCACCTTCTCCGCCAGCGCCACCGCCGCATCGTTGGCCGAGGCCACGATGGTCGCGTTGATCGCCTGGCGCACGGTGATCACCTGTCCGGCCTTGAGGCCGAACTTCACCGGGCTCTGGCCGGCGGCGTAGGCGGAGATCTTGATCTTGTCATCGAAGCTGAGTCGGCCGGCCTCGATCTCCGACAGCGCGAGATAGACCGTCATCATCTTGGTGAGCGAAGCGGGGTACCAAAGATGATTGGGCGCGTCGGCCGAAATGACCTGGCCGGTCTCGACATCGACCACGAGGCTCGCCGCGCGCGCAGGTTCGCTCGCAGCCAAGAACAGGCCGGTCAATATCGCAAAAAGGGCCATGACCGTGTGCGGCCCTCTGCACACGAGCGGTTTGACCATCTCTTCCCCGGACGCCTAGATGCCTGCTACAAACAGGCTTAAATTTTGCCCGCATTTTAGCATCAGGGAGCGAAAGGTGAAGCATCTTGCTCGCACCATTGTGATACTTCTCACAATTATCACGATGATTCTGGGCGCCCCCCTGATCGGCCCTGCGAAAGCGGATTATCAAACCGGCGTAGACGCTTATTCCAAAGGGGATTTCAAGGCGGCCCTGAACGAATGGCTGCCGGTGGCCGAGGCTGGCGACGCGACCGCGCAGAACGCTGTGGGCGCGCTTTATGACCACGGATTGGGGGTGGATGAAGACGATGCCGCCGCCGTCCATTGGTACCAGATGGCGGCCGACCAGAACTTCCCCCTCGCCATGCGCAACCTCGCCAACATGTATGCCGGCGGTCATGGCGTGGCGTTCGACCAGGCCCAGGCGGATTATTGGTACCAGAAGGCCGCCGAAGGCGGCGATCCGGTCGCCATCCGGCGCATGGGCGCCCAATCGCCGACCGGCACCGAATTCGCCGCGGCGCCGGCCGCCGAGCCCATGACCGTCGCCGGCGGCAGCGAGCCAGTCGAAGCGGCCCCCTCACCGGCGGCCGAACCGATGACCGTGGCCGGCGACGATCAGGTCGCCGAGGATACTCCCGTTCCGGAAACGCCCGCGCCGGCCGAAGCCGCTCCAGCCCCCGCGGCTGAAGCCGTACCGAGCGCCGAGGCCCCGGCGCCC
>DASYRS010000415.1:0-23744 GCA_036004205.1 Dongiaceae bacterium | reverse complement strand
TCGAGCCGGCGGGCAGGTTCTTGAAGGCCTCGTACACCGTCTGCGTCAGGTTGCGCAGAATGCGGTTGCCGACCTCGCGCACGTCGTCGGCGCGCGCCGCGAGATAGGGATCGTCGAGCGAGGCGAAATCCTGCTCGACCTTGTTGATGACGAACTGCACCGCCGCCTCGGCGTTCTGGCGATGCTCGCGGATGCGGCTTTCGACCCCGCGCGTCACGCGCGATCCGGTCAGCATCTGCTTGTGCGCTTCGAGCAGGAAGCCCAGTTCCTCCGCCGCCGCGCCGTGCAGCTCCTCGGCCTTGCTGGAGAGCTTGCGGAGCTGGCGTTCGGATTTCTGCACCGCGCCGTGGAAGCGCTCGAGCTCGGCTTCCACCTTGTCCTCGGCGATCTCGTATTCCGAGACGGTGATGACGCCGCCCTCGACCACGTGCACCTGGCCGATGCCGATGCCGGGCGCGACGCCCAGCCCGTCGAACACGCGCTCGGCCTCGCGCTCCTTCCTGCGCAGCGGCCGGCGCGGTTTGGGCTTGTCCTCACTCTTCATCGAATTTCCGCTCGATCAGGTCCATCAGCGCCTGCATGGCCTCGGTTGCCTGCTGGCCGGCGGCGCGCAGCTCGATATCGGTGCCGATCCCGGCGGCCAGCATCATGAGCCCCATGATGGAGGTGCCCGAGACATCCATGTCGCCCTTGATGACGCGGATCTGCGCGTTGTAGGAGCCCGCCAGCTTCACGAACTTGGCCGCGGCGCGGGCATGCAGCCCGCGTTGATTGCGGATATTGGCAATCCGGACGATCGCGCCGTCAGTGGTCATGCGCGGCACTCTCCTTCCCCCCTTGTGGGGGAAGGATGCGAAGGCTTAGCGAGCGCTGGCGAGCTTAGCCGAAGCTGGATGGGGGGTGACGCCGCACGATCATTGAGAATCGCGCACCCACGAGTCGAATCGACCCCGCGCTCATTTGCCTGGAATCGTGCGGCGGCACCCCCCATCCCAACCTTCCCCCACAAGGGGGGAAGGGGCCCGAAGTGCGTCATAATAGGGAGCGTCCTCTCCAAAAGCCGCCAGCCAGCCATCGCGAGCTACCCGCGCGCGGCCAGCAGCTGGGAGGCGACGTTGATGTACTTGCGTCCTGCCTCCTGGGCGGCCGTGACGGCGACTTGCAGCGAGTGGCCTTCGCGCATGCCGGCCAGCTTGATCAGCATCGGCAGGTTGATGCCGGCGATCACCTCGACATTGGCGCGGTCGAGCACGGAGATGGCGAGGTTGGATGGCGTTCCCCCGAACATGTCGGTCAGCAGCACCACGCCGTCGCCGCTCTCCACTTCCTTGACCCGCTCCAGGATCTCCTTGCGGCGCTGCTCCATGTCGTCTTCCGCCCCGATGCAGACGGTCGCGACCTTCTGCTGCTTGCCGACCACGTGCTCGAGCGCCGCCAGGAATTCGGCGGCCAGCTTGCCGTGAGTCACCAGAACCATCCCGATCATAGACACATCCCTGTTTTCTTAGGCTTGTTCCGACCGGCCGGAAACGTCGCGCGTCAGATCGCGGTGAACGACCGCGATCGGGCGGCCGCTTGCTCCCAGTGCGTCCGCCAATTTTTTCGCAACGTAGACCGATCGATGTTTTCCGCCGGTGCATCCGACGGCGATGGTGAGATAGCTTTTGCCCTCGCGCTCATAGCTCGGCAGTAGGGGCTTGATCAGCGAATCGAGCGAGGCCATGAAGCCGGAGAGCGCCGGATCGCGCTCGATGAATTTGGCGACCTCCGGCGCTTCGCCGTCCAGCGGCTGCAGCGCCTCGACATAATGCGGGTTGCCGAGGAATCGCACGTCGAACACCAAATCGGCCTCGCGCGGGATTCCGATGCGATAGGAGAACGACATCACCGTGATGGCGAGTCCCGGCTGGCGGTCGAGCGCGAAGCGCTCCGTCATCAGCCGCTTCAACTCCGCCATCGAGCGGTTGGAGGTGTCGAGCACCAGGTCCGAGATCGCGCGCACCGGGAACATCAGGGTGCGCTCACGTGCGATCCCGTCGGCGGCGTTGCGGTCGGGGGCGAGCGGGTGGCGCCGCCGCGTCTCGGTGAAGCGCCGGATCAGCACGTCGTCCGAGCAATCGAGGTAGATCAGCACCAGCTCGAACCTCGGATCGGCGCGCAGGGATTCGATGCGGGCGAGGAACTCAGGGCTGCTGAAGCCGCGCGAGCGGCTGTCGATGCCGATCGCGATCGGTCCCTCGGATTCCGCGTTGGCGATGCCGCTCACCAGATGCGGCAGCAATTCCAGCGGCAAATTATCGACCGCCTCGTAGCCGAGATCCTCGAGCGCGCGCAGCGCAGTGGTCCGCCCCGCGCCGGCCAGGCCGGAGATGAGCAGCACGCGCCGGCGATCCTGCGTGGCGGGCGCTGCTGAGTTGGGGGATGCGCGATCCCGGCCCGCTGTGGTCAGACTGGTCATGAGGGCGGGATTATAGAGCGCGTCAGCTTGGCAAGAGCAAGCCGGACTTTGGCCGGAGCCGAGGGCTCCAGAAGGTGTATGCCGATGGTGGCAACACCGATGCCAAGCCATTCAGATTGCAGGGATTCCGGGATCAATTCGACCTCCGCGGGGGGTGTCGATCGGACCACCAGGGCCAGCGGAATCTCAGGCGGCGCGCTCCCCACGCTCATGATGCCCAGGCCCTTGACCTCCATCTTGCCTTTGAGATCGCCCGGCCCTTCCGGCGGAAAGGACAGCAACAGCACATCGCCGGCGCGCTTCATTTCGACCAGATCGTCCGCGATCAGGGTGGCGCCCGAATCCAGCAAGCGCAGGGTCAGATCCGATTTGCCGGAGCCGGAGGGGCCAAGGATGAGGACCCCCTCGCCGCGCCACGCCACCGCCGTTCCATTGACCAGGCGCCGCATGCTAGTGCCGGTAGACGCGAGACGTCGCCAGCCCACCACTGTCATCCCGGGCAAGCGAAGCGCGACCCGGGACCCATGAAGAGCCGCCGCAACGCTGACAGGACGCATGGGTCCCGGCTCGCGCCGCTTCGCGGCTCGTCCGGGATGACAGAAGAGAAAACGGATGGGTCGGCATGACCGGCATCAATACGCCTGCAAATCGATGGTGAAGCAGGCGCCGCGCACGTGGCCGTCGGGGCCGATCATGTTGTCCGCGCTGAGCGTGCCGCCATGCGCTTCGACGATCTGGTGCGAGATCGACAGGCCGAGGCCGGAATGGGTGCCGAACTTCTCGCCCTCCGGCCGCTCCGAATAGAAGCGCTCGAAGATCGCCTTCAGTTTGTCCGGCGGGATGCCCGGGCCGTTATCCTCCACCGTCACCATCACGCGGCCATGCTCGCGCCAGCCGGTCAGGGTGATGATGCCGCCCGGCGGGCTGAAGGAGATGGCGTTGCTGACCAGGTTGCGCAGCACCTGCCCCAGCCTTCCTTCCATGCCGAGGACCATCAGCGAATCGCCGTCGCGCGCGATCACTTCGATGCGCGGCGCCTCGGCGTTGGCGGTGGCGCCATGGATGTCCGCGATCGCGGTCAGCAGCTCGCGCATCGAAACCGGCTCGGCATCGGCGCGCGACATTTCAGCATCGACGCGCGACGCGTCGGAGATGTCGGTGATCAGGCGGTTGAGGCGCTGCACGTCGTCCAGGATGATGGTCATCAGGCGGCGCTGCTGGGCGGGGTCGTCGATCCGGGCCACCGTCTCGACCGCGCTGCGCAGCGAGGTCAGCGGGTTCTTCAGCTCGTGCGAGACGTCGGCCGCGAATCCCTCGATCGCGTCCATGCGCTTCCACACCGCTTCGGTCATGTCGCGCAGCGCGCCGGAAAGATCGCCGATCTCGTCCTTGCGGCGCGACAAATCGGGGATTTTCACCTGCCGGCCCTTGGCGCGGCGCACGCGTTCGGCGGCGTCCGCCAGGCGATGCATCGGCCAGGCGATGGTGCTGGCGAGATAGAGCGAAAGCAGGACCGTGACCGAGAGCGCGATGCCGAACACGCCAAGGACGGTGAGGCGCGTGTCGCGCAAGGTCGCTTCGATCGAATCGCCGGGCTTGGTGAGGAACAGGGACCCCAGCACCTGACGATAGCGCTGCACCGGCACGGCGACGCTGAGGATCATCCGCCCGCCGCCGGCATCGCGCACCGCCGTCGCGGTCTCCCCGGCCAGGGCCTTCTGCACCTCGGCATAATCCTGCGCCGATTGCACCGAGGATTCGGTGTAGGGCGGCAAGGGCGCGCCGTTTGGCAGCAGCTCGGCGATCCAGTCATACGCGCCGACGATGGCGCGCCACAGAAGGGAATCGTCCGGCTCCAGCGGCGCCAGCGGCTGCATCTCGACGACGCCGCCGGGACCGGACAGCAGGAAGCTGTCCGCGATCATCGACCCGTCGGGCGAGAACAGGCGCGCGCGGGTCTGCGAGACATCGACCAGGCGGCGCACGGTCTGGCGCGTGGTCTCCGGCAGCAGCCGCTCCTCGCCCAGGGGGCCGGTCACCACGCCGCTGGCGGCAAGCGCTCCGGAGAACAGCTTGGCCTCGGTCTTCAGCAGCTCCAGCTCGGACTCGATCAGGTTCTGCCGGTAATTGTCGAGATAGAGCAGCCCGACCACCGGAATGACGAGGGCGATGATATTGACCGCGAGGATCCGGCGGGTCAGCGGCGATTGCCACAAAGGCCGGCGGCTTGGGCGGCCGGACCGGCGCGCCTGCTCGCGCTTGCCGCCCGCCTTCGACTGCTCGACCCGCATCTCCGGCTCGGGCTGCAGGACCAGGGGCGCCGTCTTCTGCCCGGACTTCTGCAATGGCGAAAGGCGCGATCCGTCGGACCGCGCCTTACCCTCGATCTTGCCCTCGGGGTTGGTGCGCGCGATTTCGTTCATCGCTGCCAGGTTGTCTCTCCCTTCCCCCCTTGTGGGCGAAGCTGGATGGGGGGTGACGCCGCACGATGGGAGGAAGTGAAGCGCCTGCAAAATTTGTCGCGGTCAAAGGAACTGATACTCCTCGTCCGCGATCGTGCGGCGGCACCCCCCATCCCAACCTTCCCCCACAAGGGGGGAAGGGGCTCATCGCGCGACCTGCGGCCCGTTTCGTCAACGATGACAACGTCGCAGGCCTTACCCATCGCGATAGCGATAGCCAACGCCATAGAGCGTCTCGATCTGGTTGAAGTCGTTGTCGAGCACCTTGAACTTCTTGCGCAGGCGCTTGATGTGGCTGTCGATGGTGCGGTCGTCGACATAGATGTTCTCGCCATAGGCCGCGTCCATCAGCTGGTCGCGGCTCTTCACATGGCCCGGGCGCTGCGCCAGCGCCTTCAGCAGCAGGAACTCGGTGACCGTCAGCTCCACCGGTCCGTTCTTCCAGGTGCAGAGGTGCCGGTTGGGATCCAGCGTCAGCTCGCCGCGCGTGATCGCGGCCTCGCCGCCCTTCTCGGTGCCACCGCGATTGACCTCGCGCCGCAGCAGGGTGCGGATGCGCTCGATCAGCAGGCGCTGCGAGAACGGCTTCTTGATGTAGTCGTCCGCGCCCATGCGCAGGCCCATCAATTCGTCCACCTCGTCGTCCTTGGAGGTGAGGAAGATGACCGGCAGGTCGCTCGACTTGCGCAGCTTCTCCAGCAGCTCCATGCCGTCCATGCGCGGCATCTTGATGTCGAGCACGGCAAGGTCGACGGGCGTTTGCATCAGCGCGCGCAGGGCTTCCGCGCCGTCGGTGTAAGTGCGGACCGCAAATCCTTCGGCCTCCAGGGTCATGGAAACGGAGGCGAGGATATTGCGGTCGTCGTCAACCAGCGCGATGGTCTGCGGCACGTGTTGGGGCTCCTCTTCTCAGGGCAAAGGTTTATAGAATTAGGCCAGCCCTGCCAAGCATGGCTCCGAACAAGGCGGAATTGCGGCGCAATTCCAGCGATTTAAGGATGTGGTCTTGAATTGGCATGGTTAAGGGAAAGCAACGATGAAAAAGCCTGATCACACCGCCGAGGCGCGCTCGCTCCTGGCGCTGGCGCGCGGCAGCCTGGGCAGCCTCGCGGAGCGCGACGGGCGGCTCTATCCCTTCGTCTCGCTGGTCCTGCCGGCCCAGAGCGTGGACGGCGAACTGATCCTGCTGCTGTCCGATCTTTCCGACCATGCCAGGAACCTGCAGCGCGATGCCCGCGCCTCGCTGCTGCTGGACGGCACCTTGGAGCTGAAGGAGCCGCTGACCGGCCCGCGCCTCACTCTGATCGGCGAGGTTCACGCCTCGGCGGATCAAGCGGGCGACAAGGCGCGCTATCTCGAGGTCCATCCCGAAGCGGCGGTCTATGCCGGCTTCGGCGATTTCAAGCTCTATCGGTTCCGCATCATTGAGGGCCTGTTCGTCGCCGGCTTCGGCCGCATCTTCCGCCTCAAGCCGGAGGAGCTGAAGGACTGATGCGCACGCCGGGAGCCACGCCAGAATTCCCCCTCCCCCAAATTGGGGGAGGGCCGGGGTGGGGGAAGCGAGCGAAGGTTCATTCCAATTGTGCGGCGGCTTCCCTCTCCCTAACCCTCCCCCGCTTCGGGGGAGGGGATTGCCTGAGAGCCTGATGCGAACCGGTGGCTGCCAGTGTGGCGCGGTGCGCTACGAATGCGCGGGCGAGCCGACCGCGCTCTATGTCTGCCATTGCACCGAATGCCGGCACCAGTCCGCGTCCGCCTTCGGCATGTCGCTGTCGATGCCGCCCGGCACGATGCGCGTGACCAAGGGCGCGCCGAAATTCTGGACCCGCCTCGCGAACAGCGGCCGGCAGGTGCGCTGCGCCTTCTGCCCCGATTGCGGCTCGCGCCTGTGGCACGAGCCCGAAGCCGGCACCTACCTCACCGTCAAAGCCGGCTCGCTCGACGAACCGGTCGATATTTCCAAGGCGATCCACATCTGGACCCGGAGCAGGCTGCCGGGCACGGTGATCCCGCCCGGCGCCGAGCAGTATCCCGAAGAGCCGCCGGAATAGCCCGCTCCTTGACTTCTCCTGATCAGGATGATAAATAGTCTATATCAGGAGTAATGCGATGGCGCAGCCCTATCCCGCCACCTGCTATTCACCCGCGCTGCTCGTCGACTTGTCGTCGAAGCCGGAGCGGGAGCGGCTGAGCCGGTCCGCCTTGAAGGCGTTCTTCAACATCATGGAGAAATGGCAGGTCCGCGACGAAGATGCGCGGCTGCTGCTGGGCGGCGTCTCCAACGGCCCGTTCTATGAGATGAAGCGCGATCCAGACAAGGTTCTGGATGCCGACAAGCTGACGCGGGTGTCCTATCTCATCGGCATCTTCAAGGCACTGAACATTCTCTATTCGGAGCAGCTGGCGGATTCCTGGGTGCAACTGCCCAACACCAATCGCATCTTCGGCGGGCAGACGCCGCTTGCTTTCATGATCCGCGGCGGCATCTCCGCGATGGAGATCGTCCGGCGCCTGTTGGATGCGCGGCGCGGCGGCACGTGAAGCTGCCGCCGAAGAGACTCGTCCGCCAGTTCGACACGCACCGCCTTATTCCCTCGAAATACAGCGACCAGGGCGCCAGCGTGCTGGTGCGCATCGCCGATGACGATGCGCACCTGCGGGACATCTTCGACCTCGACAACGCCACCAACGAACGCCTGCGCGCGGAGAACAACCTGCTGCCTGGCATCGGCGTCGACGAACTGGTGTTCGGCGTGCCGTATTATCGCATCGTCAACGCCGCCTTTTGCCACGCCCAGCCGCTCGGCAGCCGCTTCAACGCGCCCGATCGCGGCGCCTGGTACGCGGCGTTCGAATTGCCGACCGCCCAGGCCGAAGTCGCGTTTCACAAGAGCGTTGAACTCGCCGAGGTGGGCTGGGTCGAGGAAAGCGTCACCTACGACGACTACCTCGCCGACTTCAGCGCCGAGCTGCACGACATCCGCCGCGACCGATCCTTCAAAAGGTGCCTCGACCCGGAGAGCTATGTGGCGTCGCAAGGCCTGGCGCAGCAATTGCTGGAGGCCGGCGCACTCGGCCTCGTCTATCCCAGCGTCCGTCGCGCCAAAGGCACCTGCCTCGCCTGCCTCCGCCCGGCGCTCGTGATGAACGCGCGCAAAGGCGGGACCTATCGATTTAGCTGGAACAATTCGGCGAGGCTGAAGATCGCCATCGAAAGATGAGCAGGAACCTGCTGCTGCGGTCTAAGCTGCGGCTAAGGATGCGCTCGACTGGTCCCTTCTCGATTTTATTGTGATGTTTAACAAGAAGGGCTAAGGCGATCTCCATCCGCCCGAGCTCACGCTCTTGCGCGACCGCGCATCGACATGCTCGGACAAGAGCGCACCGTCGCGGAGCGCGGCTGATCAAGCTGGCTGATTGCTGGAGGCCCGCTTATGTCGTTGAACAGGATCGCAACGGCAACTCTGTCGTGTTTGTTCCGGAGGCACCGGACACCAGCAGGGGCAATGTGCTCCTTGCGGGCGGCGATCAGCTCACGCTGATACCCTCGCTCACCGCGAGTCAGCTCGACGCATCGCTGAAGATCATGGGCAAGGGACTGTTGACCGAGCATGGCATTCGCGGATAACGGGCCGTTCTGCATCGGTTCTTCGAGGTTTTGAAGCGGGTCCATTAAGAAGCAATGGTCGCTAGACTCGTGGGAGGTTCGGTGGTTCCCTAATGCTGCGTGGTGCATCAGGGGGAAGAGATGATCCTTCAGCGAATCGCGCACTCGGGAGTCGGGATATGACCGGTCCCATCGTCGGCATCGTCGCCAACCCGGTCTCGGCGCGGGACATCCGCCGCGTCATCTCGCATGCCGGCAACCTGCAGATCACCGACCGCGCGAACATCCTGGTGCGCGTCCTGGCCGGCCTCGCCGCGACCGGAATCTCGCAGGTGGTCATGATGCCGGAGCATGCGGGGCTCTATCGGCATCTGCGCCGCGGTCTGGATCGCGCGGCAAATGCCGGGGAGGCGCGATTCCCCGCACTGCGGCTGCTGGACATGACGGTATGCGGGGACGCTTCGGATAGCGCCGTGGCCGCCCGGATGATGCGCAAGATGAATGTCGGCGCGATCGTCGTGCTCGGGGGCGATGGCACCCATCGGGTGGTCATCTCCGAGTCCGGCAACATCCCCATTGCGGGCGTCTCCACCGGGACCAACAATGCGTTTCCGGAAATGCGGGAGCCGACGGTCACTGGCTTGGCGGTCGGGCTCGCCGTCACGGGCGCCGTTCCGGCTGGCGTCGCCTTTGTTGACAACAAGCGCCTCGAAGTTGCGGTCAACGACCGTCGCGAGATCGCTTTGGTGGACGTTGCGATCGTCCGGGAGCGGTTCGTGGGCTCGCGGGCAATCTGGAAGGCTGAAAGCTTCCGCGAGCTTTTTGTCGCCTTTGCCGAGCCGGGCAGTATTGGGCTGTCTTCGATCGTCGGGCTGGTCGCGCCCGTAAAGCGCAGTTCGCCCTTCGGCCGCAGATTGATCTTCGATGATCCATCGGACGCGCAGTTCCGTGTCGCGGCGCCAATTGCCCCAGGATTGATCGCGGACATAGGCATTGCACGCGTCGAAACTTTGAATTTTGATGCGCCGACGACGCTGACCGTCGGATCAGGATCGATCGCATTGGATGGCGAGCGCGAGATCACCTTTTCCGAGCGCGACCGGATCTCCGTGATGCTGCGGGAAGCCGCCTTCCGCACCATCGACGTCGCCGCCTGTATGTCCTTTGCGGCAGGCAACGGGTTGTTCGTCGAGAACACGAAGCAAGCATTCGTCACAAGTCATGCGCTGGGAGGACAAGGATGACCAAGAATCCGTTTCCGCTGGAGAAGGCCCATCTGCTGGACGCTTATCGTACCATGCGGACGATCAGGGAGTTCGAAGAACGGCTGCACACCGACTTCGCGCGCGGCGACATCCCGGGCTTTGTTCATCTCTATGCCGGCGAGGAAGCCTCGGCGACCGGAATCATGCTGCATCTCAACGACAATGACCGGATCGCGTCGACCCATCGCGGGCACGGGCACTGCATCGCCAAGGGCGTGAGCGTGAAGGAGATGATGGCGGAGATCTACGGCAAGGCGACCGGCGCCTGCCGCGGCAAGGGCGGCTCCATGCATATCGCCGACCTGTCGAAGGGTATGATGGGGGCGAATGGAATCCTGGGTGCCGGCGCGCCGCTTGCGTGCGGGGCGGCTCTGGCGGCGCAGAAGCTGGGGCACAAGGGCGTCGGCATCAGCTTCGTCGGCGACGGCGCCTCGAACCAGGGGATGTTCCTGGAGAGCCTGAACCTCGCGGCGGTCTGGAATCTTCCGGTCGTTTTCGTGGTCGAGAACAACGGCTATGCGGAATCGACCTCGGTCGAGTGGGCGGTCGCGTCGGATTCCTATGTCGATCGCGCGACGGGATTTGGCATGCCTGGAGTGACGGTCGACGGCACCGATTTCTTCGCGGTCTACGAGGCGGCCGGCGAGGTCATCAAGCGCGCGCGCGACGGCGGCGGCCCATCGCTGCTGGAGTGCAAGATGATCCGCTTCTTCGGCCATTTCGAGGGCGACGCCCAGACTTATCGCGGCAAGGGCGAGGTCGAGGATATCCGCGCCAACAAGGATTGCATCAAGCTGTTCCAGGCCCGGATCAAGGAGGCAGGCGTCATATCGCAGGCGGAGTTCGACAAGATCGACCGGGAAGTTCTCGACCTGATCGAGATGGCCGTCGTCGAAGCGAAGGGAGCGCCGCTGCCGGGCCCGGCCGAGCTGCTCACGGACGTCTATGTCGCTTACTAGAGAACAATAAACCGGATTGGGAGGGAGCCATGGCTCGCAAGATCAGCATTAAGCAAGCCATCAACGAGGCGATCGATCAGGAAATGCAACGCGATCCGACCGTCGTGGTGATGGGAGAGGACATCGTCGGCGGCACCGGCGCACCGGGCGAGGCGGATGCCTGGGGCGGCGTGCTCGGCGTCACCAAGGGGCTTCATGCCAAGCACGGCAACCGGTTGATGGACACCCCGCTGTCGGAAAGCGCCTATATCGGCGCCGCCATCGGCGCCGCGACCTGCGGCCTCAGGCCGATCGCGGAGCTGATGTTCATCGATTTCATGGGCGTCTGCCTGGACGAGATTTTCAACCAGGCGGCCAAGTTCCGCTACATGTTCGGCGGAAAGGCGCAAACGCCGATCGTGATCCGGGCGATGTGCGGCGCCGGATTCCGGGCCGCCGCGCAGCACAGCCAGATGCTGACGCCGGTCTTCACCCACATCCCTGGGCTGAAAGTGGTCTGCCCCTCGAATGCCTATGACGCCAAGGGGCTGCTCATCCAGTCGATCCGTGACAACGATCCGGTCATCTTTCTGGAGCACAAGAATCTCTATGGCAATGAAAGCGAGGTTCCCGAGGAGTCCTACGCGATCCCCTTCGCCGAGGCCAACATCGTCCGCGAGGGCAAGCATGCGACCATCGTCACCTACGGCCAGACGGTCCATCGGTCGGTCGAAGCGGCAAACGTTCTCGCGCGCGAAGGCGTAGAGTGCGACGTCATCGATTTGAGGACCCTGTCGCCGATCGACATGGACACCGTGATCGAAAGCGTGGAGAACACCGGCCGCCTTGTCTGCGTCGATGAAGCCAATCCGCGTTGCTCCATCGCGGCCGATGTTTCGGCGATGGTGGCGCAGGAGGCTTTTGATGCCTTGAAGGCGCCGATCCGGATGGTGACGGCGCCCCATACGCCGGTGCCGTTCTCGCCGGCGCTGGAGGATCTCTATGTCCCCTCGGTCGATGCCATCGCCGGCGCGGTGCGCCGAATCATGGGCGGCGAGCGCAAGGCGGCGTGAGGTCACCATGCCTGAGAAGATCACGCCGATCGTGATGCCGAAATGGGGCCTTACCATGAAGGAGGGCACGCTCTCCGCCTGGCATGTCGCGGAAGGGCAGACCATCTCGCCTGGCCAGGAGATCATGGATGTCGAGACGGATAAGATCGCCAATGCCGTGGAGGCCGCCGACGGCGGCCTGCTGCGGCGGCGAGTCGCCCAGGTCGGGCAGGTCTATCCGGTCAAGTCTTTGCTGGGCGTGATGGCGCCGGTCGATGTGCCGGACGCCGAGATCGACGCATACGTTTCCGGCTTCAAGGTTCCAATCTCGACCTCGGATGAGGAAGAAGAGGCGACGGTCTACCGTTTCGTGGAAACCCCGTCCGGTCGAATTCGCTATGTGCAGCGCTCCGGCGACGGCGCCCCCATCCTGTTCGTTCATGGATTCGGGGGTGATCTCAACAATTGGCTATTCAACATCGACGCACTGTCGGGATCGGGGCCGGTCTTTGCGCTCGATCTGCCCGGCCATGGCGGCTCCACCAAGACGGTTGCCAAGCCCGGTTTGGAAGCTCTGGCCGCCGCGGTCGCGGAATTCATGGATGCCCTGAAGATCTCGGCGGCGCATCTCGTCGGCCACTCGATGGGCGGCGCGGTGGCGGGGCTCGTCGCCCTCCAGGAGCCAAGGCTGGTGCGATCGCTGACTTTGATCAGTCCGGCCGGTCTCGGTCAGGAGATCAATGCCAGGTATATCGATGGTTTTGTCGCGTCCGAATCCCGCCGCGATCTCAAGCCGGTCCTGCAGTACCTGTTTGCCGATGCGGACCTCGTGAGCCGATCGATGGTCGAGGACCTCTTGAAGTACAAGCGGCTGGATGGTGTTCAGTCGGCGCTGCGCGGCCTCGCCTCCGCGCTGTTCAAGGACGGTCGGCAGGTGCGGAACCTGGCCGACGATCTCGGCACGCTTACCCTTCCCATTCAGATCGTCTGGGGGGCGAAGGATGCGATCATTCCGGCGGCCCATGCCAAGGCGCTGCCCACTGCGCGCGTTGAAATCATCGAGGCGGCGGGGCACATGGCGCAAATGGAAGCCGCGGGCCGGGTCAATGACTTGATCAAGGCGCAGGCGGCCAGATAGCCCGGTTCAGGCAGCGTCGCCGGAACAAAACGAAGGCGTCGTTGAGCGGCGCGCCGCCGACTAGGCGGGATCTCGCATGGGGCCGCCAAAGGTCAGCGGCACGGTCACGAAGGTCTCTCCCGGTGCGGGCTGGAATGCGGTGTCTTGCAGCGCCTCCAGCAGCTTGCCGCGAATCTGCGGCCACTCGGGATCGCTCTCGCGCTCGTTGAACACCCGGTCCACCGCGACCTGCAGGTTCGATATGTCGCCCAGCGGCGAGACGGCGAAGCGGATCGTCATGAGGCCATGGTAGCGCTGCATCACGCCAAGCCGGTCGCCGGTGAAGCGCGTGAGCGCGCGGCGGATGCCATCGGCGACGGCCTCGTGCGGCAGCGGGCCGGCGACGATCGGCCCGGCCTCCTCGATGTGGCCGTGCATGACGCAGCGCGCTTCGATCGGATCCATCGAGCCGCTGACGCGCTGCACGCCGTGCACCAGCCGGTCGTCGAACACCACCAGCCGGTTGAAGCGCGGCTCGATCAGGTCATAGAGCCCGCGCCCGGCGTTGGCGCGGCGCAGATTGCGCCGGAACGGATCGCCTTCGTGCAGCACGATGGTCTCGCCGCCGTTGGTGCGGCGCTCGAGCGGCGTCAGCGAGTAGACGTAGGCAAAGCGCCCGTTCCTGGAATCATTGTGCAGGCCCTGGTTGCAGCCGTCGATATAGACGCTGAGGTAGGGGTGCGTCACGGTGGCGAGGCCGAGCACGTCGCTCGACCAGCGCCGCAGGGCGCCGTGAAACTGGCCGATCAGGTCCGCCCGGATCACCTTCTCCGGCTGGGTCCTCAAATAGGTGTAGAGGCCGGGCACGAACCAGTAGTTCCACACCTGGTGACTCTCCGGCCGATGCTGGCCCGGGTTCGAGAAGTGCGTCTCGATGTCGGCCCGCATCGCCTGCGCGACCTCCTTGGGCAGGAAGTCGTCGATCACGATGACCGGGGCCCTCAGCGCGTCCACCGCGCCGGCCGAAGTCAGTGTCTGGATCGCCATCGATCGATTGCCCCGCCTGGTTGGACCCCTCGGCGCCATCCTAGCAAACGGCCCGCCATGGACATAGGCGACTCAGCATGTCGCGCGGCCGAGTTCGGTCGTCGCCAAGGCTTCTTCAAAGCAAACGGCCCCGCCTTGAGGGCGGGGCCGCTGCAAACCTTGAGCCAGCGAGCGCCTACGCCCGCGCCGCCATCGCCGAGCCCTGCCGCTTGGCCATGTATTGCTTCGCCGTCTCCACCGCCACCGCGGCGTCGCGGCAGTAGCTGTCGGCGCCGATCGAATTGGCGAAGGCTTCGTTGAGCGGCGCGCCGCCGACCAGCACCACGTAGTCCTGGCGCACGCCCTTCTCGATCAGCGCGTCGATCACGACCTTCATGTAAGGCATGGTGGTGGTGAGCAGCGCCGACATGCCGAGGATGTCCGGGCCGTGCTCCTCGATCGCCGCCATGTATTTCTCGACCGCGTTGTTGATGCCGAGATCCACCACCTCGAAGCCGGCGCCTTCCATCATCATGGAGACCAGGTTCTTGCCGATGTCGTGGATGTCGCCCTTGACGGTGCCGATCACCATCTTGCCGACCTTGGGCGCGCCGGTCTCGGCCAAGAGCGGGCGCAGGATGAACATGCCGGCCTTCATCGAATTGGCCGCCAGCAGCACTTCCGGCACGAACAGGATGCCGTCGCGGAAATCGATCCCGACGATGCGCATGCCCTCGACCAGCGCCTTGGTCAGCACGTCATAGGGCGCCCAGCC
The DNA here is from genome assembly GCA_036004205.1 of Dongiaceae bacterium. GTDB lineage: Bacteria > Pseudomonadota > Alphaproteobacteria > Dongiales > Dongiaceae > Dongia_A. Next base: position 9,044 of record DASYRS010000415.1, on the reverse strand, counting down.
GCGGTTCAGCAGGATGTGGACGGATTGCTCGATCTCTTCCTTCATGCCGTCATAGAGATCGTCGTGCATCTGCTGCACGAGATCGTCGTCATTCAGGCTGTTCAGGTCCAATTCGCCGTCGTTCGCCATCTTCGCTACCCTCGGGTTTGATGCCGCCGCCCTTGACCTGAGCGCCGGGGATAAATCCGGCCGCACTTGTACGCAAGGCAGGCCGCCGAAGCCGCCTCTGTTGCGACGTGTTATAAGTTAGCAGCGACGCGGCGTTAATGGGATAAATCTCGAGTTTTGCATGACTTTTCCGCCGGGTTGCACTTGTCGCGATTGCGACAGTCCGACCGCTTGCGGTGCAAAATGCCAGCTTGTATATACAAGTTAATACAAGCAAGACCTGGCTGAGGGAGGCTACGCATGGCCGGCGACTTCGTTCTCACCCCCGGAACCCTGACCTTGAGAGACCTGCGCGCGCTGATCGAGCGCCCAGGCGCCATCGCCCTCGATCCCGCCAGCCATGGCGCCATCGACCGCTCGGCGGCGGTGGTCCAGGCGGTGATCGATAAGGGCGAGACCGCCTATGGCATCAATACCGGCTTCGGCGCCTTGGCCCGCACCCATATCAAGAACGAGCAGTTGACCGAACTGCAACGCCGTCTGGTGCTGAGCCACGCCGCCGGCACAGGCGATCCGCTGTCCGATTCCATCGTGCGCGCCATCCTCATTCTCAAGATCAACGGCCTCGCGCGCGGCTTCTCCGGCATCCGTCGCCACGTGATCGAGGCGCTGCTCGCCCTCGTCAACGCCGAAGTCTATCCGCGCATCCCGGCCAAGGGCTCGGTCGGCGCCTCGGGCGACCTGGCGCCGCTGGCGCACATGTCCGCGACCCTGCTTGGCATCGGCGAGGTCAGCCACCGGGGCAAGGTCCTCTCCGCCATCGAAGGCCTGAAGATCGCCGGGCTGAAGCCGATCGACCTCGCGGCGAAAGAGGGCCTGGCGCTGCTCAACGGCACCCAGGTCTCGACTGCCCTCGCCGCCACCGGCCTCTTCGCCGCCGACGATCTGCTGCGCGCGGGCCTGATCGCCGGCGCGATGTCGACCGATGCAGCGCTGGGCAGCGACGCGCCGTTCGATCCGCGCATCCACGCCGTGCGCGGCCAGTTGGGCCAGATCGAGGCCGCGCGCGCCTTGAAGGCGCTGATGGAAGGCAGCGCCTTGCGCGCCAGCCATATCGATTGCGACCGGGTGCAGGATCCCTATTCCCTGCGCTGCCAGCCGCAGGTGATGGGCGCCGCGCTCGACCAGTTGCGCCACGCCGCCGACATCATTGCGCGGGAATGCAACGCGGTCAGCGACAATCCCCTGGTGTTCGCCGACCAGGGCGACATCGTCTCCGGCGGAAATTTCCATGCCGAGCCGGTGGCCCTGGCCGCCGACGGCATCGCCCTCGCGATTGCGGAGATCGGCGCCATCTCGGAGCGGCGCACCGCCTTGCTGACCGACGCGCGCATGAGCAACCTGCCGGCGTTCCTGTCGCCGGATCCCGGGCTCAATTCCGGCTTCATGATCGCGCATGTGACGGCGGCGGCATTGGCCAGCGAGAACAAGCTGCTCGCCCATCCCGCCAGCGTCGATTCGCTGCCGACCTCCGCCAACCAGGAGGATCACGTCTCGATGGCGACCCACGGCGCGCGCCGCCTGCACGACATGGCGGACAACAGCGCCGGCATCGTCGGCATCGAACTGCTGGCCGCCGCGCAAGGGATCGAGCTGCGCCGCCCCGTCGCCACCAGCCCGCGGCTTCAGCAGGTGCTGAAATTGCTGCGCGCCGACACCGCGTTCTGGGACCAGGACCGCCTGATGGCGCCCGACATCGCCGCCGCCAAGCGCCTGGTACGCAACCCAGCTTTGCGCGAGGTGGTGGCGCTGTCGGCGATCTGACGCGCTATAGTCCGCGATCATCAAAGCGCGGACGAACGCCATGAATCTCTATCGCTACCTGACCGGTCCCGACGACGCCTCGTTCTGTCACCGCATCACCGAGGTGCTGAACAGGGGCTGGCAGCTCTACGGCTCGCCGACCCTGACCTACGACCCGGAACAGAAGCGCGTGATCTGCGGCCAGGCCATCATCAAGGAAGTCGAAGGCAAATATTCGCCCGGCCTCGATCTCAGCCAGCAATAGGAAGACGCGTCAGGCGCTCTGCTTCAGCGCCGGGCGGGCCGGCATCAGGTCCTCGACATCGTGCAGGCCGAGCCGCGCATCCTCGATCGCGATGCAATGCGTCACGGTCTCGCCGTCGTCGGACAGCGGCAGCAGCACTTCCGCCAGCTCGCAGGTGCGATTGTCCTTGAGCGAGGTCTTCACCGTGCCCAGGATCGGCCGCCGCTCGCGGTACAGCACGCGATAGACCTCGTCCCAATCGGTGTCGAAGTCGCAACTGAAATCGAGCTCGTCCAGATAGTGGTTGGTGTAGTCCATCGCCGCATGGGCAACGCAGCGGGTGCCGACCAGCGTATAACGCACGCGCCTTGAATCGCGATCGATCTTGGCCAGGATGATGTTGGGCAGGATGCGCTTCAGATCGGCGGGGTCGATATCCGCACGCGACGGCATCCGCCGCGCGCCCCGCTTGCGCTCCCAATATGCGTAAAGCTCTGTGCCAATCGAGGAAGAGAGTTCCTCGACGCTTGCAACTTCCCGCACGCGCCGTCCCCTGTAGCCAGTTGGAATTCTTTTTTCTGAAGTTGGCGCGATGATGCCTCTGCGCGCCGCCGATGACAACCGAAAAGAGTCGGAAAGCGGCCGAATTGATCCAATAAAACGGCAGTAAATATCGCCGGAAATTCAGCACATGGACACATCGCGGACTTAAGTCCCGGCATTACAACGCGTTGTGTAGTTAACGCGATTGTGGCACCGCGCGAATACTCGGCGCGCGCCCTGTGGATCATGTGGATAACGGGGATAAATTCGGATCTTGCAGGCTGGAGCGGGCGACGGGATTCGAACCCGCGACCCTCGGCTTGGGAAGCCGATGCTCTACCGCTGAGCTACACCCGCGCTCCGCCGCAACGGGAAAAATATAGGCGAGCGGGTGGGGTGAAGCAAGCTCACCCCGTCCTTCCGAACAACCGGTCCAGTTTCTGGCGCGCTTCCTCCGGCGCATAGATCGGCAGCGAACAGCGTTTGGCGATGCAGGCGAACAAGGCCGGCCGGTCCAGCGTCGGATAGGTCACATCCGGATTCGGCAGCGCGCCTTCCGCCTGGTCCAGCCATTCGATGCGCCGATAGGTCGCGGGATAGGTGAGGGCCTGGCGGTAGAGCGCGCGCGCCGTCTCATCGCCTTTCTTGCCCACCACGGTCATGTGCAGCGGCTGCATCGCCAGCTCGGCATCGGCCTGCAGCAGGCCCGGCCAGAACGCGGCGCGGCCCGCGGCCGGCGTGCCGGCCAGATAGGCCATGGTGCGCTTGGCGATCTCCCCATAGCGCGCATCGCCGGTGTAGTGCGCCAGCGCGTTGTAGAAGCGCACCGCGCTGGTGTTGTCGTCGAAATGTTTCACCGGCTGCGCCATCACGCCGGCCGCGCCCGCCGGCACCGGCGCCAGCGCGAAACCGCCGGCCGATCTGTCCTCCAGTTTCCCGGTCATGAAATCCGCCGCCTGCTGCGTCAGGCCGAGCCACATGCGGTCCGCGGTCACGCGATAGAGGTCGAGCGTCGCATTCGCCATCGCGAGGTTGGTGGTCATGAAAGGCCCGCCGCGATCCTCGTTGTCGTGGCGCCAGCCGCCTTCCGGCGACCAGCGCTGCGCGATCGCCCAGCGCGCGGCATCCAGCGCCGCGTCCAGCCATCTCTGTTCGCCGGTCGCCTCGTGCAGCGCGACCAATGCCGAGATCGCCCAGCCCGCTTCGCGCGCATAGAGATTGCGGTCGATGCGCGGCTCGCCCAGCTTGCGGCGTTCCTGGTCGTTCAGGGCATAGAACTGCTTGCCCTTCATCTCGGGCGACAGATCGGCGTCCTGGCTGGGATAGAAGCTGCCTTCCGGCGCCTTGAGGTGCGTCAGCATGTAGCCCGCGACCTGCTCCGCCGCGGCGCGGAATTCCTGATCGCCCAGCAGCGCGTAAGCGGTGGCATAGAGCCGCACCGCATTGGCCTGCGAGCTCATGATCTTCTCGTAGTGCGGCGAATTCCAGGTGCCGTCGTCGGAATACTGGAAAATGCCGCCCCACACCGGATCGATGATGGCGCGTGCATTCCCCATGGTCTGGCGCACGCGCTCCGTAGCGGTCGCGTCGCCCGATGCCACCTTCATCAGAAGGTAGTCGAGAGCGTCGGCCTGCAGGAACTTGTGCCGGTTGCCCCAGCCGCCATGCTCCGAATCGTACGCCGCCTCCAGGCGATCGCCCAGCACCTGCTTCTGCTGCGCACTCAGCAGCGCCAGCGTCGCCGGCTTCGAGGCCGGCATCTCCGGGATCGGCTCCGGCTTGTCGACCAGGGCCTGCAGCACTTGCGCCATCGCGGCCGGCTCGACATAGCCGCGCTCCTTGTCGAGCTCGCGGCCCTTGCCGTCGAACATCACGGTCGCCGGCCAGCCCCAATCCTCGTAGCGCTGGGAGAGCGCCGGGTTGCCGTCCTGGTCGACCTTGACCGCGATGAAGTGCTCGTTCATCACCGTGACCACCGCCGGATCCTGGTAGGTGGTCTCGTCCATCACGTGGCACCAGTGGCACCACACCGCTTCCATATCGAGGATGACCAGCTTGCCGGCGCGCGCGGCCTCGGCGAACACCTGCTCCGACCAGGGCTGCCAGGCGATGCCGTCGGCGCGCGCAACCGTGCCGGCGGCAAGGAAGACGATCAGGGTCAGAAATCGCAAAGCCGGCATCGCACCCTCCCTTGCGGTGTTTGATCACATACGGGGGAGGGAGCGGCGCGGATGCGGTCCTCAGCTTGGCAATCTGTCCGGTGCGGCATAGGCTCTCGCCGCTGCATCCAGGATCGATCGCAAGGACATTGCATGACGAGGACGAAGCTCTGGTCGCGCCGGCAGCTAGTCACAACGGGCGCGGCGCTCGCGGCGCTGCCGGCGTTCGCCGGTCCATCCTGGGCGCGGACGCCGAAGCTCGACTGGCGCGCCATCCATGCCAAGGCGCGCGGCCAGACCGTGCAATTCAACGCCTGGGGTGGCGATCAGCGCATCAACGACTACATCGCCTGGGCGGCGGGCGAGGTGAAGGCGCGCGCCGGAATCGAAATACGGCACGTCAAGCTGGCCGACACCGCCGAAGCGGTCTCGCGCATCGTCGCGGAAAAGGCGGCGGGGCAGGAGGCCGGCGGTAGCGTCGATCTGATCTGGATCAACGGCGAGAATTTCGCCGCGCTGAAATCCAAAGGCCTGCTGTTCGGGCCGTTCGTGGACGCGCTGCCGAACTTCCGGAAGGTCGATCCGGCCGAGAAGCCGACCACGATCCTCGATTTCACGATCCCGACCGAGGGCTACGAATCGCCCTGGGGCATGGCGCAACTGGTCTTCTTCCATGACAGCGCGCGGGTGAAGGAGCCGCCGCGCAGCATGGCGGCGCTGAAGAATTGGGCGGAGGCGCATCCCGGCCGCTTCACCTATCCGGCCCCGCCGGACTTCCTCGGCACCACGTTCCTGAAGCAGGCGCTCTACGAAACCACCGCCGATCCGACGCGGTTGCTGCGGCCGGCAGGCGACGATGCCGCGATGGCGACGGAACCGCTGTGGGCCTATCTCGACAGCCTGCATCCATCGCTGTGGCACAGGGGCGCGGCCTTTCCGAAATCCAGCAGCGATATGCGCCAGCTCGTGTCGGATGGCGAGGCCGACATCTATTTCGCCTTCAATCCCGGCGATGCCTCCTCGGCGATCGCGCAGAAGCTGCTGCCGGACACCATGCGCCCGTTCGTTCCGAACGCCGGCAGCATCGGCAACACCCATTTCGTCGCGATCCCCTTCAACAGCGGCGCGGCGGAAGGCGCGATGGTGTTCGCGGACTTCCTGCTCTCGGCCGAAGCCCAGGCGCGCAAGGAGAATGCGGACATCTGGGGCGATCCCACCGTGCTGTCGATCTCGCGCCTCGATGCCGAGGAGCGCAAATTGTTCGACGACCTGCCGCGCGGCATCGCGACCCCGACGCCGCAGGAACTCGGCCGCCCCTTGCCCGAGCCGCACGCAAGCTGGGTGGCGGCGCTGGAACAGGCATGGCTGAAGCGTTACAGCGCGTAGAGGCGGGCTATCGCCTATGACAGGAACAGTTACGCAAAGTACCCCTTCTCCCCTCGCGGGAGAAGGATACGGAGCCTTGGCGAGCATCGCGAGCCTAGGCGAAGTTGGATGAGGAGGGCGCACCGTGAGGTGCGCGCGCTCGCAAGAGCGCATGCGACCATGTCGTACCTCGCGGTTGACAGCGCTCACGCGCTGCGCGCCTTCGGCGCGACCCCTCACCCAACTCCGGCTAAGCTCACGATGTTCGCTAAGCCTCCGTATCCCTCTCCCGCAAGGGGCGAGGGGGGCCTTGTGAAGGGGGCTTGAGTGTCAAATACGATCCGCCAACAAAAGGCGGCGCGCCGGGCCGGCGGCAAGTCGACGCGAGCGCAGGCCGCCTGGCTGGCGCTGGTCGCGGTGCCGGCCGTCGCGATCGTCTCCGGCCTCGTTTTCGTCGTCCTCCCGGCCTTCGGCTACTTCCCCGCGCTCGGCGGTGCGGCTCTGTCGCTGCAGCCCTGGCGCGATCTGCTCGCCTATCCGGGGCTGGTGTCCGCCGCGCGTGCCACCGCGATCTCCGCCTTCGTGGCGCTGCCGGTTGCGCTCGGGCTGGCGATGATTGCACTGGCCTGGATCGCGCCCACTGGGACAATACCGGCGGGCTCGGTGCGCGGCGGCCTGCCGCTGGTCGTGGCCAAGATCCTGTCGTGGCTGCTGGCGACGCCCCATGCGGCCTTTGCCCTCGGCCTTGCCTTCCTGGTCGCGCCGTCGGGCTGGCTGGTGCGGATCGCGGCGCTCGCCCTGCCGATCGACACGCCGCCCGATCTGCTGGTCCCGCACGATCCATGGGGCCTCAGCCTGGCCGCCGGCCTGGTGCTGAAGGAAATGCCGTTTCTGTTCTTCGCTGGCCTCACCGCGCTCAGCCAGCTCGACGCGCCGCGCACGCTGGCGATAGGCGCCGGCCTCGGCTACCAGCCCGGCATCGCCTGGCTGAAGCTGATCGCGCCGCGGCTCTATGCCCTGATCCGCCTGCCGGTCTATGCCGCGCTGGCCTATGCGCTGTCGGCTGTCGACATGGCGCTGGTCCTGGGGCCCGCGACGCCGCCGACCCTGGCAGTGCTGGCCGTCGATATGACCCACGATCCCGATCTCGCCCGGCGCTTCCCGGCGGCGGCGCTGGCGCTGCTGCATTTGGTGCTGACGCTGGCGATGCTCGGAACCTGGCGCGCGCTGGAAACGCTGGCCGCCCGCGCCTTGCGCCCGATGCTGGTCGATGGCGTGCGCGCGCCGACCCCGGTCTGGCGCTGGAGCATGCATGCCGGCCGGGCGCTGGCGCTGGCCAGCATCGTGCTGGGCGCGCTTGCCATCCTCAGCCTGCCGATCTGGTCCTTGGCGGCGGTGTGGCGGTTTCCCGATGCCCTGCCCGATTGCTGCGCGCTGGCGGCCTGGCGGCGCGCGCTTCCGGATCTGTGGCTGCCGTTCCGGGACAGCCTTACCATCGCGCTGGCCGTCACGCTGGCGGCGCTGGTCGCGGCGGTTGCGTGGCTGCAGCTCGAGCGCGATGTGCCGCGCCGCATGCGGCGCGGCGGTCGCGCGGTCGCGGCGCTGCCGCTGGTGGTGTCCGACGTCGCGTTCCTGATGGGGGTGCAGATCCTGTTGCTCTTCCTTGGCCTTGGCGGCGGCTGGCTGCCGACGGCGCTGGCCCACGTCCTGTTCGTCTTTCCCTATGTGCTGCTGGCCCTGGCCGATCCGTGGGGCCGGCTCGATCCGCGTTATGAGCGGTCGGCCGTGTGCCTGGGCGCCGGTCCTTGGCGGGTCCTCGTGCGGGTGCGCCTGCCGCTGCTGATGCCCGCCCTGGCCTTCGCCGCGGCGCTCGGCAGTGCCGTCAGCCTGTCGCTCTATCTGCCGACCGTGCTGATGGGCGGCGGGCGGATCGCGACCCTGGCGACCGAGGCCATCGCCCTCTCCTCCGGCGGCGACCGCCGGATCGTCGGGGTCTATGGCACGGCCCAGGCGCTGGTGATCTGGGCCGGGTTCTTCGCCGCCTACTGGACCCAGCGCCGCGCCGCGCGGCCGGCGCTGGCGTGACGGCCGCCATGCTGGAGCTGCGCGACGTGGCCATCGTCCGCCGGGGCGAAAGGCAGGGAGAGCGGCTGTTCGCGCCGTTAACCTGCCGGGTCCAGCCGGGCCGGCCGGTGACGATCATGGGCCCCTCCGGCGCCGGCAAGTCCAGCCTGCTGGCGTGGCTGACCGGTGTGTTGCCGGCCGGTCTGGCGGGCGAAGGGGACGTGCTGCTGGACGGCGCTTCCGTGCTGTCCCTGCCGGCGCACCAACGCAGACTCGGCATCCTGTTCCAGGACGACCTGCTGTTCCCCCACATGAGCGTGGGGGAGAACCTGGCCTTCGGCCTGCCGCCCGGGCCCGACCGGGCGGCCCGCCGCCGGATCGAGCAGGCACTCGCGGGCGTTGAACTGGCCGGTTTCGCGGATCGCGACCCAATGACGCTCTCCGGAGGAGAACGCGCCCGGGTTGCACTGCTCCGAGTCCTCCTGTCCGAACCGAGGGCGCTGCTGCTGGACGAGCCGTTTTCGAAGCTGGACTTGACGCTCCGGGACCGGTTTCGGTCGCTCGTCTTCCAATCGGCGACGCATTTGCCAGTGTTGCTGGTGAGCCACGATCCGCAAGATTCAGTCACAGCCGGAGGCGATCGGCTGGAATTACGGCCCGATCACGGGCATGGAAGAATTCGCTAAATCGAATTCTTCTGTTTTTGACAGGAACCAAACGCTTTTCTATAGTTTATACCGTGTCGGCGCAAAGCCGGC
>DASYRS010000414.1:0-7085 GCA_036004205.1 Dongiaceae bacterium | reverse complement strand
GCGGACGAGCTCTCCTTCTATCCGTTCCTCTACTGGCCGGTAACGGCGGGGCAGAACACGCCGTCGCCGCAGGCCATCGAGAAACTGAACAAATATCTCGCGGTCGGCGGCATGATCTTCTTCGACACCGCGGACCAGAACCTGATCGGCATGAGCGGGAGCGACATGGGACCTGGCGCACAGCGCCTGATGGAGCTGACGCCGGGGCTCGATGTGCCGCGCCTGATGCCGATCCCGCCGGACCATGTGCTGACCAAGTCGTTCTACCTGCTGCGCGACTTTCCGGGCCGCTGGCTCGGCGGCACGGTGTGGGTGGAGGTGCCGCGCGGGCGCGTCAACGATGGCGTCTCCGGTGTGCTGGTCGGCAGCAACGACTATGCCGGCGCCTGGGCGATGGACGAGATGGGCCAGCCCCTGTTCCCGGTGACGCCGGGCGGCGAGCGCCAGCGCGAGATGGCGTATCGCTTCGGCGTCAACATCATCATGTATGCGCTGACCGGCAACTACAAATCGGATCAGGTACACGTGCCGGCGATCCTGGAACGGTTGGGGCAATAGCATGATCCGCGACGCCTATTCCCTCGCCCTCGACCCGTTGCTGCCCTGGTGGCTGATCGCGATCCTGGCTGGATCGTTCCTGATGCTGGTGGGCTATGCGCTGACGCGGCGCGCGCGCGGCGCCCTGCTGCGCCTGCTGGCGGGCGTGGCGCTGACCGCGATCCTGCTCAACCCCTCGCTGGTGCAGGAACAGCGCGCCTATCAGAAGGATGTCGGGCTGGTCGTGGTCGACCGGTCGCCCAGCCAGACCCTGGAGCATCGCGCCGCCGATGCCGACGCGACCATCGCCAAGCTGCGCGAGAGCGCGAAGAACTTCGAGGATCTCGACCTGCGCGTGGTGGAGACCAAGGGCGGCACCGACCATGCGGAAAAGGGCACGCAGCTGTTCGACACGGTGCGCGAGGCGCTGGCCGACATTCCGCAGAAGCGCCTGGCCGGCCTGGTGCTGGTGACCGACGGGCAGGTGCACGATGTCCCCGCCGCCGCGCGCGAGCTTGGCATCACCGCGCCGGTGCATCTGGCCATGACCGGCAACCCGCAGGGCCGGGACCGGCGCATCATCGTCACGCAATCGCCGACCTATGGCCTGGTCGGCAAGAGCGTCGACGTCACGTTCCAGGTCGATGACCTGGGCAGCGTGGCGGAGGGCCTGGCCAAGGTCACGATCCGGCGCGACGGCGAGCAGATCGCGGAGATCGGCGCGCCCATCGGCAAGCCGCAGAACGTGCCGCTCGACATCGTGCATGGCGGCCAGACCGTGTTCGAGATCGAGGTCGAGAAATCCAATCAGGAGCTGACTCTCGCCAACAATGCCGCCGTGTTCGCCGTCAACGGCGTGCGCGACCGGCTGAAGGTGCTGCTGATTTCCGGCGAGCCCTATCCGGGCGAGCGCACCTGGCGCAACCTCTTGAAGTCCGACCCGTCGGTCGAGCTGATCCACTTCACCATCCTGCGTCCGCCGAACAAGCAGGACGCGACGCCGATCAACGAGCTGGCGCTGATCGCCTTTCCGGTCGACGAGCTGTTCGATATCAAGCTGCGCGAATTCGACCTGATCATCTTCGATCGGTTCCAGCATCTTGGCATCCTGCCGGACGAGTATTTCCAGCACATCGTCGAGTATGTGAAGGAAGGCGGCGCGGTGTTCGAATCGGCGGGGCCGAGCTCCGCCGGCCAGTTCAGCCTCTATCGCACCCCGCTGGAGCAGATCTTCGCGGCCCAGCCGACGGGCGAGATCCGCACCCAGGGCTTCCAACCGCAGGTGACGCCGGTCGGGCTGCGCCATCCGGTCACCGCCGATTTGCTGCCGCCGGGCCAGGACAAGCCGAGCTGGGGCCGCTGGTTCCGCGAGATGCCGGCCAGCTCCGCGCGCGGCGTCACGGTCATGAGCGGCGTCGACGGCTTGCCGCTGCTGATCCTCGACCGCGTCGGCAAGGGCCGCGTCGCGCAGCTATTCTCCGACCAGCTCTGGCTATGGTCGAAGGGCTTCGAAGGCGGCGGCCCGCATGCCGAGCTGATCCGGCGCATCGGCCATTGGCTGATGCAGGAGCCGGACCTGGAGGAAGAGGATCTGCGCGCGACCGTGATCGACGGACGGCTGGAGATTCGCCGCCAGAGCCTGACCACGCAGATCGAGGAAGCGACCGTCACACATCCAGACGGCACCACCGAGAAGATCAAGCTGCGCGATGACGGCCGCGGCCGCGCCACCGGCTCGATCGCGGCGACCGATCAGGGGCTCTACAAGGTCACTGATGGGACCCGCCAAGCCTTCGCCGCCTCGGGCGCGCTCAATTCCAAGGAATGGGCCGACCCGCGCGCCAGCGCCAATCTGCTGCAGCCGCTGGTGGACGAGACCGGCGGCGGCGTCCAGGCCGTCAGCTTGGACGGCCAGCCGACCTGGCGGCGCGTGCCGGTGGATGGCGCGATGTCGGGCAGCGGCTGGTTCGGCCTGCGCCAGAACAGCGACTACACCGTGACCGGGGTCACCAACATGCCGCTGCTGCCCGCCTGGGTCGCGCTACTGCTGGCGCTCGGCCTGGTGCTGCTGGCCTGGCGGCGCGAGAGCAAGTAGCCCGACGTTCAAATCCCCCAAAACGAAACGGCCCCGCTTGCGCGGGGCCGTTTGTCGGTTCGAAGAACCAGGTCGCGGATCAGCCGCCGACCAGCGTGTCGTATTCCTTCAGGAGCGCGGCGGCGTCTTCGCTGTCGCAGCCCTTCTTCTGGGCGAGCACGCGGGCGTCGGTCTTCGCGGTCTCGATGAGCGTCAGACGCTCGCCGCCGCCGATCTCGTGACCGACCGCCGCATCGATCTTGGTGCCGAGCGTGCGCCAGGTCTCGCGGTCATGGGTGACGCCGCGGCAGATCTCTGCCAGGCGGACCGCCTCTTGGAGCTGAGTCCACTTCGCAGCCGAATCCTGGGCCAGCGCAGCGCCGGCGCTGCCGGCCATGCCGGCCGCCAGGGCCGCCGCGATCAGCTTGCGTGAGAACGTAATGGACATTGTGGCCATCCCTTCTGGTTCTTGGTTGTCCGATTTGGGCTTGTAACAGAAAAACCGCGCCTAGTCTCCGGCGGTCGAAGACGGTTTGCAACCTCTTTTTTGTCGTCCAAACCGCGGAATTCCGCCATTGATATACGGGCTTGACCCAAATTCGGGCGTGCGATTCGGGCATGCTCCGCCCCCGTTCCGCCCGGCCTTGAGCAGGGGATTAACGTGCGACTCACCAAGCGGTTCCGCGATCTGATCGAGGCCGAGGAGATTCTGGTCCTGCCGGGCATTTTCGACGCACTCAGCGCCCGGCTGGCGGCCGAGGCCGGATTCCAGGCGCTGGTCGGCGGCGGTTATGCCGCGACCGCCAGCCTGATCGGCGCGCCCGATATCGGGCAGCTGGGCCTGGCCGAAATGGCGGATCACTACCGCCGACTCGCCGATTCGGTCGATGTCCCCATTCTGGCCGACGCGGATACCGGCTTCGGCGACTCGGTCAACGTGGCGCGGACAGTCAGGACCTATGAGCGCGCCGGGGTCGCGGCCCTCATCATCGAGGACCAGGTCGCACCGAAACGCTGTGGTCACATGGAAGGCAAGCGCGTGATCCCGGTCGCCGACATGATCGCGAAGATCAAGGCGGCGCTGGACGCGCGGGTGGATGGCGACCTGATGATCTGCGCCCGCACCGATGCGCGGGCGATCGAGGGGTTGGAGGCGGCGGTCGAGCGCGCGCAGCTCTATCGCGCGGTCGGCGCGGACATGATCTTCGTCGAGGCGCCGCTCTCGACCGACGAGATGGCCTATATCTGCTCCGACATCGCGGCGCCCTGCCTTGCCAACAATGTCGAAGGCGGCAAGACCCCGATCCTCTCCGCCGAACGGCTGCAGGAGATCGGCTATGCCGCCGTCGCGTTCCCGGTCTCCGCCAGCTATGTCGCCGCCAAGGCGCTGCGCGCATTCTTCGCCGACCTGCAGGCCGCCGGCGACACCACCGCCCTTACCGACCGCATGCTGCACTTCGCCGCCTTCCACGAGATCGTCGGCCTGCCGAAGCTGCGCGAGCAGGAGCGTGCGTGCGATGCCTTCGCGAAGGAATTGCTGGAGCGGGCGGCGGAGATCGATCGGGAAGAATAGCGGTCGTCAGCTTTTGTCGTCGTCCTTCAACGTCACCTTGATCCAGTCCGGGATGCGATAGGTGTCTATCCCGTCATAGACCTCGATCGCGACGAAGCTGCCGGCTGGATCCTCCCCGCGCCAGAGCGGGAAGATCGCATATTCATAGGAGGCGATGACGCGACCCGCCGTGCCCTTGAGTGTGCATGTCCCGACGATCGGATGGCGATGGGCGTGCAGGTAGCGGTAGCACGATTCCCAATCGACATCGTCGCGGCCGCTATAGGTCAGTTCGTCCAGGTAGCGGTTGGAGAAATCGTACTGCGAATATTCGGCGACCGTCGTGCCGATCAGCTTGTAGAGCACGCGGAACGGAGCGGGCTCGATGTTGCCGGTGAGGAGATTGGCCAGATAGGGCTTCATCTCGATCGGATCGAGGCTGACGCGGGTCGGCCGGCCGCCTGCCTGCAGTTGCTGCCAGTAGCCGTAGAGGGCCTTGGTCTTGGCGAATCGCGGCTGATCCGGGCGCTCCAGCGCGACGAAGGTCTGGCTTTTCCGAAGCTCGCTCATGCCTTCAACACGTATTTGAAATCCTTACGAAATATCGATTGCAGGGTCTTAACCCACGATTTATCCAGGCAGCATAGCATAGGTGAACTGGTTTGGCCGCGTCGGGCTTGTCCCCCATCCGACCAAATTAAAACAGTGATCGGCAATCGGTCGGAACAGGCTTTTACGATGGACCACGACAACACCTCGCGCCAGCTGGCTTCGCAAAGCTACAAGCTGCCGATCGAGGATCCGGAATTCCTGCTGCGCGACGAATTGCGCGGCATCCGCTTCCAGCTTGAATACAGCAAGACTGAATTGTTTTTGCGCGATTGGGGCATCCGCTCCACCATCATCGTGTTCGGCAGCGCGCGCGTGCCTTCGCCCGAACAGGCGGAGCTGCTGCGCGCCGGCAAGATGGATGGCGTCGACAAGGCGACGGCGGAACGCAGGCTGCTGCTGGCGCCGTACTATGAGGAGGCGCGCAAGTTCGGTCGCATCGTGTCGCTGCAGGGCGGCGCGCTCAATCCCAAGAGCGGCGTGCGGGACAACGTGATCGCGACCGGCGGGGGCCCCGGCATCATGGAGGCCGCCAACCGCGGCGCCTCGGAGGTCGGCGCGCCGACCATCGGCTTCAACATCGCCCTGCCGCACGAGCAGTATCCCAATCCCTACACCACGCCGGACCTCACCTTCCGATTCCATTATTTCGCCATGCGCAAGATGCACCTCGCCATGCGCTCCAATGCGCTGGCGGTGTTCCCCGGCGGGTTCGGCACGATGGACGAGTTGTTCGAGATCTTGACCCTGCGCCAGACCGGCAAATCCTCGCCCAAGCCGGTGGTGCTGGTCGGCCGCGAGTACTGGAACGGGCTGGTGAATTTCAAATGGATGGTCGATCACGCCATGATCGACAAGGAAGACCTGGACCTGTTCGCGATCTGCGACAGCGCGGAGGAAGCCTGGGCCTCGCTGCTGGATCGCGGCCTGGTCCTGCCGGAATAGGTCGTCATTGTCTCAGATCGCTTGAAGGCGAATGCGCGAAGGCTTGATGCGGCCCATACCGCACCTCGGCTAGAGTGCGGGCATGAGCAGTCTCAATCCTTACAACGAAAACTCCCCTGCCCCCCTTGCGAGGGAAGGGGCTCTCAGGCGTGTCGTGGAGCTCCGCTGATGGCCACCTACCTCCGCGGCTCCATCCTGCATTTCCTCCGCGATCCGGGGGCAGAGGCGGACCCGGCGGCGTGGGAATATTGGGACGATGGCTGCCTCAAGATCGTCGATGGCCGCGTGGCCGCGCTCGGCAATGCGCCAGACATTCTGAAGACGCGCACCGCGCAAGACGCGCTGCACGACCATCGCGGCAAGCTGATCCTGCCGGGCTTCGTCGATACCCATGTGCATTACGCGCAAGTCGACGTCATCGCGTCCTTCGGGCGGCAATTGCTGGACTGGCTGAATGACTACACCTTCCCGGCGGAGCGCGCCTTCGCCGATGCGGGCCATGCGCGCCGGATCGCGGCCTTGTTCCTGGATACGCTGCTGCGCCACGGCACCACGACGGCCGCGGTCTATCCGACGGTCCACAAGCAATCGGTCGATGCGTTTTTCGAGGAGGCGCGCTCGCGCAAGCTGCGCATGATCTGCGGCAAGATCCTGATGGACCGCAACAGCCCGGACTATCTGCGCGACGACGTCGAGGGCGCGGAAGCGGATTGCCGCGAGCTGATCCAGCGCTGGCACGGCACGGACAGGCTCGGCTACGCGCTGACGCCGCGTTTCGCGCCGACCTCGAGCGCGGAGCAGCTGGCGATGATCGGCCGGCTCTATGCCGAGTATGCGGGCATCTGGATGCAGACGCATCTCGCCGAGAATGTCGACGAGATCCGCTGGGTGAAGGAGCTGTTTCCCGAGGCGCGCTCCTATCTTGACGTCTACGATCGCTGCGGGCTGCTGGGCCCGCGCTCGGTGTTCGCGCATTGCATCCATCTGGACGAGGCCGACCGCGCGCGCTTCGTCGAAAGCAACAGCGCCATGTCGTTCTGCCCGACCTCCAACCTTTTCATCGGCTCCGGCTTTTTCGACCTGGAGGCGGCACGGCAACTCGGCGTGCGCGTCGGGCTCGCCACCGATGTCGGCGGCGGCACCAGCTATTCGATGCTCCAGACCTTGGCGGAGGCCTACAAGGTGCTGATGACCCACGGCCAGCGCCTTAATGCCTGGCGCGGCCTGTGGCTGGCGACGCTCGGCGGCGCCGAGTGCCTGTCGCTCGACGGCCGGATCGGCAATTTCCAGGTCGGCAAGGAAGCCGATTGCGTGGTGCTGGATCTCGCGGCGACGCCCGTGCTGGACCGCCGCGTCCAGGTCGCCAAG
>DASYRS010000413.1:0-4889 GCA_036004205.1 Dongiaceae bacterium | reverse complement strand
TTGCCTGATGAGTCGGATGATCACAGGACTAAGGGCAAATGATTAAATTATCCCTCGCAACCGATACAATACTTCCAGCGCCTCTTTCGGTGTCAGTTCGTCGGGGTTGATCTCCACCAGCGCGCGCTCCAGCGCGCTCGGCTCGGACACGCCGCTGCCTTTCGCCGCTGTCGCAACCGCCGCCGAGAACAGCGGCAAATCATCGGCCAGCCGTGTCAGCGCTCCCGCCTGCTCGCCTTGCTCCAGCGTGCTCAGCACCTCTTGCGCTCTGGCGATCACGGCGGCCGGCAACCCCGCCAGCTCCGCGACGTGGATGCCGTAGCTGCGGTCGGCGGCGCCGGGGGCGATTTCGTGGAGGAACTTCACGGTGCCCTGCCATTCCATCACTTTCATGGTGTGGGGCTTCAGTTCGGGCAGGCGCGCGGCCAGTGAGGTCAGCTCGTGATAGTGGGTCGCGAACAAGGCGCGGCACATGTTCACCTCGTGCAGGTGCTCGAGGGTCGCCCACGCGATCGAAAGGCCGTCGAAGGTCGCGGTGCCGCGGCCGATCTCGTCCAGGATCACCAGCGAGCGTGCCGTCGCCTGGTTGAGGATCGCGGCGGTCTCCACCATCTCCACCATGAAGGTGCTGCGGCCGCGCGCGAGGTCATCGGCGGCGCCGACCCTGGAGAACAGTTTGTCGACGACACCGATCTCCGCCTGCTCGGCGGGGACGAAACTGCCCATCTGCGCCAGGATGACGATGAGCGCGTTCTGGCGCAGGAACGTTGACTTGCCGGCCATGTTGGGGCCCGTCACCAGCCACAGGCGCCGCCCGTCGCTGAGGTCGCAATCGTTGGCAACGAACGGGCCGCTGCCACCGCGGATCAGCGCGGCCTCCACCACAGGGTGCCGGCCGCGCGCGATGCGGAACACACCGTCGCCGACCACGCGCGGGCGCGACCAGGTCTCGGTCTCCGCCAGATCGGCGAGGCCCGCGGCGACGTCGATCAGGCTGAGCGCGCCAGCCGCGCGCGAGATGCCGTCGGCGCGCGCGGTGACTTCGGTCACCAGGTCGGCGAACAGGCTGAGCTCCAGCGCCACCGCCTTGTCGGCGGCTTGCGAGATCTTGGTCTCCAGCTCGCCCAGCTCGACGGTCGTGAAGCGCGTCGCGTTGGCGGTCGATTGGCGCTGGATGAAGCGATTGTCGGCTTTCACCTTGTCGTGCTGCGTAGTGGTCGCCTCGACGAAATAGCCCAGCACGTTGTTGTGCTTGATCTTGAGCGACCCGATGCCGAGATCGCCGCGATAGCGCGCTTCCAGCTCCAGGATCAGCTTGCGCGAATCGTCGCGCAGGCTGCGCCACTGGTCGAGCTCCGGCAGGTAGCCCGGCGCGATGAAGCCGCCGTCGCGCGCCATCAGCGGCAAGCTGTCGCCGAGCGCGCGCGCCAGCCGGTCGATCAGGTCGGCATGGTGGCCGAGATCGGTCAGCGCCGATTGCAGCAGCGCCGGCGGGATCGCAAACCTGCGGTCGCCGCACAGGGTCTTGATCTCGGCGGCGGCCGCCAGTCCTTCGCGAATGGCGGCGAGGTCGCGCGGGCCGCCGCGGTCCAGCGACAAGCGCGAGAGCGCGCGCTCCAGATCGGGAGTCTTCTTGAGGCTCGCGCGTAGATCTTCGCGCAGGCGCCCCTCGTTCAGCAGGTGGCCGATCGCATCCTGCCGCGCGGCGATGGCGGCGATGTCGGTCAAGGGCGCCGACAGCCACTCGCCGAGGAGACGCGCGCCGGCGCCGGTCACGGTGCGGTCGATGATGGCGAGCAGGCTGCCCTGCCGCTCGCCGCTCAAGGTGCGGCTGAGCTCCAGGTTGCGGCGGGTCGCGGCGTCGATCTCCAGGATCGCGCCGGCGCCGATGCGCGCGAGCTGCGACAGGCGCGGCATCTTGCCCTGCTGCGTCAGCTCGACGTAGTCCAGGATCGCGCCCGCCGCCGCCAGCTCCGCGCGGGTGAAGGCACCGAACGCATCGAGCGCCGCCACCTTGTGGAAGTTCTGCAGGCGCAGCCGCGCATTCTCGCTATCGAAGCGCGCGTTCGGTACAGGCGAGAGCGCGGATTTCCATTCCTGGAACAATTCATAGAGGTCGCTCTGCATCAGCAGCCGCTCGGGCAGCAGGATCTCGGTCGGATCGAGGCGGGCGAGCGCGGCGGGCAGCGCCTTGCGCTCGATCGCCTGGGCGCGGAACTGGCCGGTGGAGATGTCGACCCAGGAGAGGCCGAGGGTTCCCGCCGCGTCGGCGAGGGCGCAGAGGTAATTGTGGCTGCGCGCCTCCAGCAGGCCGTCCTCGGTCAGGGTGCCGGGCGTCACCACCCGCACGACGTCACGCCGCACCACGGACTTGGAGCCGCGCTTCTTGGCTTCCGCCGGGTCCTCCATCTGCTCGCAGACGGCGACCTTGAAGCCGGAGCGGATCAGGCGGTTGAGGTACCCTTCGGCGGCGTGGATCGGCACGCCGCACATCTTGATCGGCTCACCCAGGTGCGTGCCGCGGGTGGTGAGAACGATGCCGAGCGCCGCCGCCGCCTTCTCCGCGTCGGCGAAGAACAATTCGTAGAAATCCCCCATGCGGTAGAACAGCAGCGCATCCGGGTGCTGGCGCTTCACCGCCAGGTACTGCGCCATCAAGGGTGTCGTCGTGGCGTCGCCTTTGATGTCCGGCCCATCATTCATGTCGCCGGCAAGACGCTGGGAGTCAGACATGAAATGCTCCCCTGCTTTCTTCCTCCTCCCCCAACATGGGGGCGAATAGGGAGGGGGCAGCGAGCGAAGGTTGTTGCCGTCGGAGCGGCGGCTTCCCCCATCCCAACCCTTCCCCGGCTCGGGGGAGGGGGTTTCGGGCTTGGGGGAGAGCTGGAAGTGCACCGCAGCAAGCGCTTTCGGCGGGGGCAACCCTTTGCAACCTGCGCCAATTCATGCCAGCCTGACGGTTCGCCCTGCGGCCGGCAGGGACTAAAGAATTTCCTGGGAAACAGTCGGGGGTTCGAACCTTTTCCATGTCCACCAATAAGCCGCGCATTACCGAAGAGGAAGCGCTTGTTTTCCACAGCACGGGGCGTCCGGGCAAGGTCGAGATCGTCGCCACCAAGCCGCTGACAACCCAGCGCGATTTGTCCCTCGCCTATTCGCCGGGCGTGGCCTGGCCGTGCCTCGCGATCGAGAAGGATCCCAACACCGCGTACGACTATACCACCAAGGGCAATCTGGTCGCCGTCATCTCCAATGGCACGGCGGTGCTGGGGCTCGGCGATCTCGGCGCGCTGGCGTCAAAGCCGGTGATGGAAGGCAAGGCGGTGCTGTTCAAGCGCTTCGCCGACATCGATGCGATGGATCTGGAGGTGGATACCAGCGAGGTCGACCAGTTCGTCAACGCGGTGCGCTATCTGGGGCCCTCCTTCGGCGGCATCAACCTGGAAGACATCAAGGCGCCGGAATGCTTCATCATCGAGCAGCAATTGCGCGAGCTGATGGATATCCCGGTGTTCCATGACGATCAGCACGGCACGGCCATCATCACCACCGCCGGTCTCATCAACGCGCTGCATCTGACCGGCCGGAACCTCAAGGACGTCAGGATGGTGGTGAACGGCGCGGGCGCCGCCTCGATCGCCTGCGTCGAATTGATCAAGCGCATGGGCCTGCCGCACGACCAGGCCATCCTGTGCGACACCAAGGGCGTCATCTATCAGGGCCGCACCGAGGGCATGAACCAGTGGAAGTCCGGCCATGCCGTGGTGACCAAGGCGCGCTCGCTGGAGGAGGCGATGGCAGGCGCCGACGTGTTCATCGGCCTCTCGGTCAAGGGCGCGGTGACGGAAGACATGGTGCGGAGCATGGCGCCGAAGCCGATCATCTTCGCCATGGCCAACCCCGACCCGGAGATCACGCCGGAGGAAGTGAAGGCCGTGCGCTCCGATGCCATCGTTGCCACCGGACGCAGCGACTATGCCAACCAGGTCAACAACGTGCTCGGCTTCCCGTATATCTTCCGCGGCGCCTTGGACGTGCGCGCGCGCACCATCAACGACCAGATGAAGATCGCGGCGGCCGAGGCCCTCGCCGCTCTCGCGAGACAGGACGTGCCGGACGAGGTCGACGCCGCCTATTCCGGGCGGCGCCTGCGCTTCGGGCCGGAATACATCATTCCGGTGCCGTTCGATCCGCGCCTCATCTCGTGCGTGCCGGCGGCGGTCGCCAAGGCGGCGATGGACAGCGGCGTCGCGCGCCGGCCGATCATCGACATGGAGGATTACAAGGCATCGCTCGCCGGGCGGCTCGACCCGGCGGCGGCCTCGATGCATCTCATCTTCGAGCGGCTGCATCTCAATCCGCGCCGCGTGGTGTTCGCGGAAGGCGAGGAGGAGCGGGTGATCCGATCTGCGCTCGCCTACCGGGCGGCGGGTTATGGCACGCCGGTGCTGATCGGCCGGACCGAGCGCATCCACGACACCATCAAGCAATCGGGCCTGGGCGAGGCGGCCGGGCTGGAGATCGTGAACGCCGCCAACTCGCCGCACACGCGGCAATATCACGAGATGCTCTATGGCAAGCTGCAGCGGCAGGGCGCCCTGCAGCGCGACGTGCAGCGCATGGTCAATCAGGACCGCAACGTGTTCGGCGCCTGCATGGTCGAAGCCGGCCATGCCGACGCGATGGTGACGGGAACGACGCGCAGCTTTGCGGTCTGCCTCGAAGACGTGCTGAAGGTCATCGAGGTGCGCGAGCATCAGACCTTGATGGCGATCTCCGTCGTCGTCGCGCGCGGGCGCACGGTCCTCATCGCCGATACGTCGGTACATGAACTGCCGACCGCGGAGCAGCTGGCCGATTTCGCGTCGCAATCGGCGTCGCTGGCGCGC
>DASYRS010000412.1:0-8757 GCA_036004205.1 Dongiaceae bacterium | reverse complement strand
CCCTTCGAATACCAGCCGAGATGCTTGCGGGCGATCCGCAGCCCCGCTTCCACGCCATAGTGGCTCAGCATCGCCTGATAATGCTCCAGCACGGTGTGGAGCTGGTCTTTCAGCGATGGGCTGGGCAGTCGTTCCCCGCTCCGCAGGAACGCGATGACCTGCTTCAGGAACCACGGCTTGCCATAGGCGCCGCGCCCGACCATCACGCCATCCGCGCCCGAGCGATCCAGGGCCGTGCGCGCATCCTCCAGGCTGACGATGTCGCCATTGACCACGACCGGGATGCCGACGGACTCCTTCACCTGGCGGATGAAGTGCCAGTCGGCCTCGCCGTTATAGAACTGGCAGCGCGTGCGGCCATGCACGGTGATCATCTTGATGCCGCTCTCTTCCGCGATCTTGGCGAGGCGCGGGGCGTTCTGGTTGGCATCGTCCCAGCCCTTGCGCATCTTCAGCGTCACGGGGAGCTTCACGGCCTTCACCGTGGCTTCCAGGAGCTTCGCGGCCTTGACCTCATCGCGCATCAGCGCGGAGCCGGCCTCGCCATTCACAACCTTCTTCACCGGGCAGCCGAAATTGATGTCAATGATGGCGGCGCCGCGATCCTCGTTGAGCCTGGCGGCCTCGGCCATCACATGCGGCTCGCAGCCGGCGAGCTGCACCGCCATCGGCGCTTCCTCCGGCACGTTCTCCGCCATGCGCAGGGATTGGCGGTTCTGGCGGATCATCGCTTCGCTCGCAATCATCTCGGACACCACCAGCCCCGCCCCGCTCTGCTTCACCAGGCGGCGGAACGGCAGGTCGGTGACGCCCGACATGGGCGCCAGGATCACCGGATCCTCGAGTTTCACCGGGCCAATCTGGATGCTCACTTTTTGATCACACTTCGCTCTTGCCCAAAAACTGAGCAGTGTTATAGGACGGAGCGCAAATGCTGCAAAGCAAAAAAGCTCGCCCTAGACCAATGACCAACCCCGGCTCAACCTTGGCCGATCAGGATTTCCCGGACGAATTTGACCCCCGGATAGGCCAGGGTCAGCAGCAGGTATCCGGTCAGCAGCCAGCGCGCCGCCTTGCGCCCCCGGAGGCCGGTGCGGTGGTGCAGGATGAGAAGGATAAGAACGACGCCGAAGCCCAGGAAAGACAACAGGATTTTGTGGTTGAACTCGAACACGCGGCCGATCGCCAGAAACTCATTGGCGGCGCCGGTCGCGAGGGCTAGCAGCAGCAGGATGGCGGCCAGCTTCAGAAGCGCATTCTGCAACCCCTCGATCTCCGCCAACGGCGGCAGGACCCGGGTCGACCAGCTATCCGTCCGGGCCTTGAACGCCCGCTCCTCCAGCAGCACGCCGCAGGCCGCCAGGGCGGCCAGGCTCAGGGCCGCATAGGCGGCGATCGAGAGCAGGACGTGGCCGGTGAACCAGGCGCCGGGCGTGGCCGGAATGGGCGGCTCGACCTCGAAGGCCGAGGCGAGCCAGCCAAGCAGCACCAGCAGCATCGCATAGGGCCCGGCCAGGGCGGCAAGGTGCAAGGCCGCCGCGTTCAGAACGACGGAGGCGGCGAACACCACCAAGATGGCGGCGGCCGTCACATGCAGGCTGGCGGCAAGGCCGGCGCGCCAGCCCGATTGCAATTCGGCGATCGCCGGCACCGAACCGCCGATGACGGCGGCCGCCAGCAACAGCCAGCCCAGGGCATTGCGCTCCAGCCGCCCGCGACAAGCGAGGATGGAGAGCGGGAGAAGGGAGAAGACGGCCACGATCGCGGCAATCGGAAAGGTCGACATGGCGCGCATTATCGTTAAACTGCCGGGCCTTGGCAAACGCGCCTCATATCTTTCTGGACATGTCGTCTCCCCGCACATTCGTTCTTGTCGTCGCCGCCGGCAGCGGTCAGCGCTTTGGCGGCGACCTCCCGAAGCAGTACCAAGCGCTCGCCGGCAAGCCGATGCTGCGGCACAGCCTGGAGACCTTCGCCACGCATCCCGGCATCGCCGGCACCCTGGTGGCGATCCATCCGGCGCAGCACGATCTCTATGACGCGGCTTCCGCCGGAATCGCCAAGCTGCTTCCGCCGGTCGAAGGCGGCACGACGCGGCAAGGCTCGGTGCTCAACGGGTTGGAGCGGCTGGTCGCCGAGCGGCCGGACTATGTGCTGATCCATGATGCCGCCCGGCCGCTGATCGATGCCGGGACGATCGGCCGCACCATCGAGGCGCTGGGGCGACATCCGGCGATCCTGGTCGCCGTGCCGGTGGTGGATACCATCAAGCGCGGCGTCGGCGAGCGGGTCGGCGATACGGTCGACCGGCGCGATCTGTGGCGCGCGCAAACGCCGCAGGCATTCCATTTCCAGGCTATCCTGGAGGCGCACCGCAAGGTCGCCGGCGGCGCGCTGACCGACGATGCCGCGGTGGCGGAAGCGGCCGGCATCCCCGTCACCTTCGTGATGGGATCGGAACGCAATTTCAAAGTGACCACGCAGGACGACATGGAGCGGGCGGAACGGATGATCGGCAGCCAGATGGAATTCCGCACCGGCAACGGGTTCGACGTCCACAGGATCGTCGCCGGCGACGGCATCACCATGTGCGGCGTGCGCATTCCCTGCGACATGGCGCTGGAAGGCCACTCGGACGCCGATGTCGGTCTGCACGCCATCACCGACGCGGTGCTGGGCGCGATCGGCGCCAAGGATATCGGCGCGCATTTCCCGCCCAGCGATCCCAAATGGCGCGGCGCCGAATCCTGGAGGTTCCTGGATCATGCCGCCAAGCTGGTGGCGGAGCGCGGCGGGCGGGTCGCCCATTGCGACGTCACCATCATCTGCGAGCGCCCCAAGGTTGGCCCGCATCGCGATGCCATGGTGAAACGCGTCGCCGAAATCTTGAAAATCTCCGCCGATCGAGTCAGCGTGAAGGCGACGACCACGGAAAAGCTGGGCTTCACCGGCCGCGGCGAAGGCATCGCGGCGCAAGCGACGGCGACGGTGGCGCTGCCGGTTAGCTGACCCACATGACGAATATCCCCTCACCCGATACGGGGGAGGGTTAGGGAGGGGCAAGCCGGAGCACGAGCGGATAGAATCATCGTTCGCTTCCCCCACCCCGACCTCCCCCCGGTTTGGGGGAGGGGTTTTCAGTGAAGAGCGCGCATCATGGACGCAAAGACCCTCCTCGACCTCTACCGCGCCAAGCGCCTGCGCATCGTGACGGCGGAATCCTGCACGGGCGGGATGATCGCGGCGGCGATCACCGACATCGCCGGATCGTCGGACGTGTTCGAGCGCGGCTTCGTCACCTATTCCAACGAGGCGAAGACCCAGCAGATCGGCGTGCCAGCCGAACTGATCGCGCATCATGGGGCGGTCAGCGTCCATGTGGCGCGCGAGATGGCGGCGGGTGCCTTGACGCACTCCAAGGCCGATGTCGCGGTGGCCGTCACGGGTGTCGCGGGGCCGGGCGGCGGGTCCGAAGCCAAGCCGGTCGGGCTGGTCTATCTGGCGGTGGCGCGGCGCGGGTCCGATCCGGCGATCGAGCGCCACCAGTTCCACGGCGACCGCGCCGCGATCCGCCAGGCCGCCGTCGAGCGCGCGCTGGAGATGCTGGCCGAGGCCGCTTCGTGACGCGCATCCTCGGCGTCGATTTCAGCGGCGCCAGCGATGCCGGCCGTAAGATATGGATCGCCGAAGGGCGTCTGGACGACAAGGGCGCGCTGGCGCTGCTCACCTGCGTCGCTGCCGTCGATTTGCCGGGGGGCGGCAAGGCACCCGGCGAGGCCGTTCCCGCGCTCGCGCGCCATGTCGCGGGGCTCGGCTCGGCGCGGGTCGGCTGCGATTTCCCCTTCAGTTTGCCGCGCGATCTGGTCGGTGCGCCAAGCTGGCGCAGCTTCGCCATTCGCTACGCCGCCGACTTCGCCGATGCCGATACGTTTCGCAGCCTGATGCGCACCCAGCAGAACGCGGCGGAGCACAAGCGCATGACGGATCGCATCGCCAAGACGCCGTTCAACTCCTACAACCTGCGCCTCTATCGCCAGACCTGGTGGGGGATATCCGGGCTGCTGCGGCCGCTGATCGCGAAGCGAGCCGCTTCAGTGCGGCCACAGCAGAAGCTCCTGCCCGGCAAGCCGACGCTGATCGAGGTCTGCGCCGCCTGCACGCTGAAATCGATCAAGCTCTATCCCCCGTACAAGGGAAGCGAGGCCAAGCATCGGCGCGCCCGGCAGCGCATCCTGGATGGCCTGGTGGACCGTGGCGCGCTGGCTGCGCCCAGCCGCGGGATGCGATCAATCCTGCTCGACAATGATGGCGGCGATGCACTCGATGCGGCCATTGGTGCCGTCGCGACGGCACGGGCCGATCTGACCAGGGATGCCGACCCGTATCAGCGGCTGGAAGGCCGGGTCTATTTCGAGATCGGCGTATAGAGCTGATAGGCGCGGGCTTCGAAGGCGGCGACCATGCGCCGCACGGCTTCGTGGAACAGCACGCCGATCACCTTCTGCAGCAGGACCGAGCTGAACTCGAACTCCAGGTGGAAGTCGATCTGGCACGTGCCCTCCGGCGTCGCGGAGAAGCTCCAGTGGTTCTTGAGGGTCTTGAATGGGCCCTGCAGGTAGTCGACGTCGATGCGCAGATTCGGCCGGTCCAGCGTGACGCGGCTGGTGAATTTCTCGCGCACCATTTTGAAGCCGATCATCAGATCGGCCACCATGGTCTCGCCGGTCGAGGTCGCCTGTTTGTCTCGGATGCGGGCGCCGGTGCACCAGGGCAGGAACTCCGGATACTTCGCCACATCGCCGACCAGCTCGAAAATCTCGCCCGGCTTGAAAGGCAGGATCTTACGTTCGGTGTGAACTTTCATTCCGCAGCGGGACTCGCCTTCTCGCGCGCCGCGCGCAGCCGCGCGAAATCCTCGCCGGCATGGTGCGAGGAGCGGGTCAGCGGCGATGCGGCGACCAGCAGGAAGCCCTTGCCCGTCGCCTGCCGCTTGAACATCTCGAACTCGGCGGGCGGGACGAAGCGCTCCACCGCGTGATGCTTCTTGGTCGGCTGCAGATACTGCCCGATAGTGAGGAAATCGACGTCCGCGGCGCGCAGATCGTCCATCACCTGGAATACCTCGTCGTTCTCTTCGCCGAGGCCCACCATCATGCCCGACTTGGTGAACATCGTCGGGTCGATCTCCTTCACATGCTGCAGCAGCCGCAGCGAGGTGAAGTAGCGCGCGCCCGGCCGCACTGAGCGATAGAGCCGCGGCACGGTCTCGAGATTGTGATTGAAGACATCGGGCCGCGCCTCGACGACTTTGGCAATCGCGCCGGGCTTGTTGAGGAAATCCGGTGTCAGCACTTCGACCGTGGTGCCCGGCGAGACCGCCCGGATGCGGCGAATCACCTGGGCGAAATGCCCTGCCCCGCCATCGTCCAGATCGTCGCGATCCACGGATGTGACCACGACATGCTTCAGGCCAAGCTGCGCGCAGGCCTCGGCCACATGGTCGGGCTCGTGCGGATCGAGCTGGTCGGGCCGGCCGGTCGCGACGTTGCAGAAGGCGCAGCCGCGGGTGCAGACCGAGCCCAGGATCATGAAGGTCGCGTGCTTCTGCTGCCAGCACTCGCCGATGTTCGGGCACGCCGCCTCTTCGCACACGGTGTGCAGGTTGTATTTGCGGACCAGCGCCTTGGTCTCGGCATACTCGTTGCTGGTAGGCGCCTTGACCCGAATCCAGTCCGGCTTGCGGAGCACCGGATTGTCCGGCCGGTGCGCCTTCTCTGGGTGACGAAGTGCGAGCTTCTCGGTCATCGACTTGCCGCTCTGTCTTCAACGGGCCAACGGGCGAAGGCGAATACCCAATACATGATGATATTGACGAACAGAATGAAGGACGCAATCACCCACCATCCGGAAAATCCAGCCTTCTGTAGAATCTTCACGGTGGGAATGACAAAGATCAGGAAGCCGACGAGGCCGACCACCCAATGGAACGGCGAGTAGGCGTGAATCGGTCCCATCATCATGCTCTCCCACCCTCACATATGGATCACGCGGCCGTATGCCGCCAGCACCGCCTCGTGCATCATTTCCGAGAGAGTCGGATGCGGGAATATGGTGTGCATCAGCTCGGCCTCGGTGGTCTCCATGGTCTTGGCGATGGTATAGCCCTGGATCAGCTCCGTCACCTCCGCCCCGATCATATGTGCCCCGAGCAATTCGCCGGTCTTGGCGTCGAACACGGTCTTGACCAGGCCCTCGGGCTCGCCCAGTGCAATCGCCTTGCCATTGCCGATGAAGGGGAATTTTCCCACTTTGACGTCATAGCCTTTGTCCTTGGCCGCCTGTTCGGTCAGGCCGACGCTCGCCACCTGGGGCATGCAGTAGGTGCAGCCCGGGATGTTGCCGACGGCGAGCGGGTGGACGCCCTTCACGCCGGCGATCTTCTCGATGCAGATCACGCCCTCATGGCTCGCCTTGTGCGCCAGCCAGGGCGGACCGGCCAGGTCACCGATCGCATGGACGCCCGGCTCGCCGGTCGCGCCATAGCCGTCGACCACCACATGGGTCTTCTCGACCTTCACCTTGGTGCCTTCGAGGCCGAGATTCTCCACATTGCCGACGATGCCGATGGCCAGGATCACGCGATCGACCGTGATGTCCTGCGACTTGCCGCCGGCCTCGATTGTCGCCGTCACGTTGTCGGAGCCCCTCTTCAGCCCCTTCACGGTGGCGGAGGTCAGGATCTTCATGCCCTGCTTCTCGAACGCCTTCTTGGCGAAGGCGGAGATCTCGGCGTCCTCGACCGGGAGCACCCGGTCCAGCACCTCGACCACCGTCACCTCGGCGCCGAGGGTGCGGTAGAAGCTCGCGAACTCGATGCCGATGGCACCGCTGCCGACCACCAGCAGCGACTTCGGCATGGTCGGCGGCACCATCGCCTCCTTGTAGGTCCAGACCAGCTTGCCGTCGGGCTCCAGGCCCGGCAGCGCCCGCGCCCGCGCGCCGGTCGCGAGGATGATGTGCTTGGCGGTGAGGTCCGCGACCGGCTTGCCGTCTTTCTCCACCTTGAGCTTGCCGGCGCCATTGAGGCGGCCATGGCCGTCGAACACCGTCACCTTGTTCTTCTTCAGCAGGTGCTTGACGCCGCTGGAGAGCTGGTTCGCCACCTTGCGCGAACGCTCCACCACCTTCTTGAGGTCGAAGGTCACATTGCTGGCGCTGAACCCATAGGCGTCGGCATGCTGCAGCAGATGGCCGACCTCGGCCGAGCGCAGCAGCGCCTTGGTGGGGATGCAGCCCCAGTTGAGGCAGATGCCGCCCAGATGCTCACGCTCCACGCAGGCGGTCTTCATGCCCAGCTGCGCGGCGCGGATCGCGGTCACGTAGCCGCCCGGCCCGCCGCCCACCACGATGATGTCGAAACTGGTGTCTGCCATTGATGGGTCCTCAATTTTCCACGTTCAGCCCGGATTGATAGGCGCACTTCATCATGATGTTCTGGGCACTCTCTTTGGTCTCTTCCTCGTCGATCATCGCATCGAGCTCGTCCGGCGGCACATCGCGAATCTTCTCGAACATGTCGTTGGCGAAGCAGGCGCAGGTGGCGTCGTACTGCTCCTGGGTGTTGGTCTCGTCGGGGGCTATGTTTGCTCTGACCGATTGCTTGCAGAACGTCAGCATTTTCGCCTCCACCGTCTGTTCATAGACCTTGGAGGAGAAGGAATCCGGCTCGTTGGCATGCTGGAGCACGTATCTGCCGAAGCCAAACAATCCGCCGATGACAACGACGATGGCCACGACGATGCCGAGGAAGATCCACTTGAACATCTTGTTGCCCCTGTCCCTTCTCTGCTCGCCGCAACGCTATGCCCCACTAGTTCAGCCCGGATTGATTGACGCACTTCCGGAAGATCGCCTCGGCGTTGCGCTGTGTTTCGCTTTGCAAGGCCATTGCATCGAGATCGCCCGGCGGCACGTGGCGGAACTGCTCGAACATATCGTCGGTGAAGCAATGGCAGGCGGCGTCGAGCTGTTCCTCCGTATTGGTCGCGTCCGAGCCCGCGAACTCCTTCATGTTCTTCGTGCAAAGGCGCAGCAGCTTCGCCTTCACCGTCTTCTCGTACACCCGGCCGGCCAGGGTCCCCGGCTCGGCCGGATGAGTCATCACATAGTGATAGACGCCGAAACCGATGGCCGGGCTGATGACCAGAAGGAAAACCAGACTGGCCAGATACCATCGCAGCATCTATTCGCTGACCTTCTTGCGCGCACGCTCCTGGCATTCGACGAAATGCGGCCGCATCTTGCTGGCGGCCGGCTCCTGCTCCGGATTGGTGGCGAACGAGATGATCTCTTCCGCGTTCAGGAAACTCACCACCGCCTGGCTGGTGCAGGCGCAATACTTGACCATCACCTCGTGTGCCTCGGGGTTGGCGGGGTCCAGATTGGCCGCTTTCCATTCCGCTTCCATCGCCGCCTCGCAGCGCTGGGTGAAATAGTCGAAGAACTGCTTCTCCAACGGCTCGCTGGCGGCGGCCGGCGCCGCGCACAGCAGGACGAGGCCAACGGCGACCGCAACACGCATCCGCCCTCACACCAGCATCGAGAGCGGATTCTCGATCAGCTTCTTGAACGCGCTCAGGAACTCGGCGCCGATCGCACCGTCGACCACCCGGTGATCGACCGACAAGGTGCAGCTCATCACCGTCGCGACCGCGAGCTGGCCGTTCTTGACGACGGCGCGCTGGTCGCCGGCGCCGA
>DASYRS010000411.1:0-2095 GCA_036004205.1 Dongiaceae bacterium | reverse complement strand
CCGCGCCATCATCGCGGTCGCCGGCGAGGATCGCCAGGGCTTTCTTCAGGGCCTGGTCTCCAATGATATCGCCAAGGTATCCGCCGATCGGGCGATCTATGCAACACTGCTGACAGCGCAGGGCCGATTCCTGTTCGACCTGTTCATCGCCGATCTGGGCGGCCGGTACCTGGTTGATTGCTCCGGGCCGCGCCGGGCCGACCTGGTCAAGCGGCTGACCATGTATCGGCTGCGCTCCAAGGTCGCCATCGCCGATGCCGACGCGGATTGGTGCGCGGCCCTGCTGTTCGGCGAGGGCGCGGCGGCGGCGGCGGGCCTCGATGGCACAGCCGGCAGCGCGACCCCGTTCGGCGAGGGCGTCGCCTATGTCGATCCGCGCCTGCCGGAGTTAGGCGTGCGGCTGATCCTGCCGCGGGCCACGGCGCGCGCCGCGTTGGCGGCGCTGGGGGCCACGGAAGACGCGAACGGCACCGCCTATCACCGGCTGCGCATCGGGCTGGGCGTGCCGGACGCGGCGCGGGACCTGACTCCCGAGAAATCGATCCTGCTGGAGAACGGCTTCGACGAGCTGGGCGCCATCGACTGGCAGAAGGGCTGCTACATGGGCCAGGAACTGACCGCCCGCACCCGCTATCGCGGGCTGGTGCGCAAGCGCCTGCTGCCCGTGCGGATCGAGGGCGCCGCCCCGGCCCCCGGCACACCGCTGATGCTGGGCGACCAGGAATTAGGGGAGATGCGCAGCGCCAGCGCCGATGGAACGCTCGGTCTTGCCATGGTGCGGCTGGAGGCACTGGCGGGCAGCGCATCGCCGACCTTGCGCGCCGGCGACACAAAGTTGTCACCCGATATACCCGGGTGGATGAGGCTTCCCGACCTCGATGAGGCCAAGGCATAATCGCCGCTGCCCTCGCAGCGGACGATTCACATCATGCCAAAAGCCAGATTACGCGACCTGGGGATCACCCTGGGCCAATTGCCGGCCGGACCACTCAACGCCATCACCGACGTCGCGGGCGTTACCGTCGGGGTTTCCACCATCATCCGCGACGAACCGTACGCGGCCCGCTCCGGGGTGACCGCGATCTGGCCTTCGCCCAGTGTGTTCACGGACTTCCTGCCGGCCGGCTTCCATTCCTTCAACGGCAACGGCGAGATGACGGGCACGATCTGGATCGCCGAGCAGGGCCTCCTCGCCTCGCCCATCTGCATCACCAATACCCATGCGGTCGGCGTGGTGCGCGATTCGATCGTGGAACTGGCCGCCAAGCGCAATGTCGAGATGGCCTGGCACCTGCCGGTGACGGCGGAAACCTGGGACGGCTGGCTGTCGGACGCCGAGCATTTCCCGGTGACCTCGGCCGACGCGATCGCGGCGCTGGAAGGCGCCAAAGGCGGGACGGTGCCCGAGGGCAATGTCGGCGGCGGCACCGGGATGGTCTGCCACGAATTCAAGGGCGGCAACGGCACCGCCTCGCGCCGCCTGCCCGCCGAGCAGGGCGGCTGGACGGTCGGGGCGTTCGTGCAGGCGAATTACGGATTGCGCAACATGCTGCGCTGCGGCCATGCGCCGGTCGGGCTGGAGATCACCGACGATGTCGTGCCGGTGCCGGAGCGTCTCAAGAAACTCCAGGACAAGCCGCGCACCGACCAGGGCTCCATCATCGTCATCCTGGCGACCGACGCGCCGCTCATCCCGATCCAGTGCCAGCGCCTGGCGCGGCGCGCGACCACCGGCCTCGCCTGGGTCGGCGGGTTCGGATCGAACTCGTCGGGCGACATCTTCCTCGCCTTTTCCACCGGCAACCAGGTGCCGATGAAAACGCCGATGGCTAACCTGCGCATGCTGGGCATGGACGAATGCACGCCCCTGTTCCAGGCAGCGGCGGAAGCGACCGAGGAGGCGATCTGGAATGCCATGGTCGCGGCGGACACCATGACCGGCTGGCAGGACCGCGTGGTCAACGCCATTCCGCACGATCTGCTCCAGCAAGCGCATGCGCGCTATGCGCGGCGGGACTGAGGCGGTTAAGGAGCCCGAACATGTCAAATCTGAGAGCGGACAAAGGGCGATTGGCGCTGTTCGCCATTTACAGCC
>DASYRS010000410.1:0-17481 GCA_036004205.1 Dongiaceae bacterium | reverse complement strand
GGGGGCTGGCGCCATGGCATCAATTGGCGATGTGGCAAAGCGTGCCGGGGTTTCGCTCGGCACCGCTTCGCGCGCGATCAACGGCAATCCGGCGGTCTCGCCGCAATTGCGCGAGCGTGTGCTGGCCGCGGCGGCCGAGCTGGACTACCGGCCGAACGCGTTGGCGCGCGCGCTGCGCAGCAGCCGCACGCATTCCCTCGGCCTCATCGTGCCGGACGTGACGAACCCGTTCTTCGGCGAGCTGGCGAAGCATGTGGAGCAGGTCGCGGCCGGCATGGGCTATACGGTGATGCTGGCCAACTCCAACGACGATCCCAAGGCCGAAGCGGAATACATCAAGGTCCTCACCAGCCGTCAGGTGGACGGGCTGCTCATCGTCCCCAGCGAGCAGACGCGGCAATTGCCACGCGACGCCAAGGTCCCGATGGTCGTCGTGGACCGGCCGATGCGCGGCTATCCGCTGGTTGCGAGCGACCATCGCGCCGGCGCGATCGCGGCGGTACAGCATTTGGTGTCGCTGGGACATCGCCGGATCGGATGCATCGCGGGCCCGCGACATCTGAGCGTGGCGCGCGAGCGGTATGAAGGCTATCGATCGGTGGCGGCGCCGATCTATCGCGAGAACCGCTTCGATCTTGCCGGCGACACCATCATCGCGCGGTTCGACTACGATTGCGGCTATGACGCGGCGGTGAGATTGCTGGCGCGGCCGGACCGGCCGACCGCGATCTTCGCCAGCTCCGACCAGCAGGCGATCGGCGCGATACGGGCCGCGGCCGACCTTGATCTGAAGGTGCCCGACAATGTTTCGATCATCGGGTTCGACGCCATCAGCCTGGCGAAGCTGGTGACGCCGCGGCTTACCACCGTTGCGCAGCCGATCGCCGCCATCGCCGACATTGCGGTGCGCGCGGTTCTCCGCCTGCGCCAGGAAGACACCAAGGTGGAACGTCACCGCTTGCCGACCTTGCTGCAGGTGGCAAACTCGACCGGCCCGGCCGCCAGCAATGTGGTTGCGCTCAAGGCCGGCAAGGATGCGTAGAGCATGATCCGATTGAATCGGATCATGCTCTAGCTTCGTAGGATTGATTTCTACGCCGAACCGGCGTCCACGTCGGCGGAAAATGCTTCAGGACCGTTGATTGGGCTCCGGCAGCCTACGCGGCGGAGCCGCCATGACGGCGCTCACCAGCTCCAGAAGCCTTTCGTTGCGCACCGGTTTCTCGATCACCCGGTCGGCTCCCAACACCTCCGCCATATGCAGGAAATCCGCCTTGTCGATCTGACCGCCGCCGGACATGGCGATGATGCGCAAGCCAGGGTATTCCACGCGAATCCGACGGATGGCCTCGATGCCGTCCAGTTCCGGCATGATGATGTCGGTCAAGACCAGGTCAATGCCGCCGCTGCCCAGCAGCTCGAGACCTTTGCGCCCGCTGGCGGCGGTGCTGACATGGTAACCGGCACGGGTGAGAATGAGGGAGAGGGTTCGGCTGACAGCCGCGTCGTCATCGATGATCAGAATGGTGCCACTGGTTGCGGCCATCGCGAGAACCTCGAAGGTAACAACCTGTCGATAGGCGACAATGTTCCCACGCGGCTCATTGGATTTCTAGTATAAAGCGCCGATTCCCATCACAATTCGTAATATTGCGCCGCGTTCGATAACGGGGATGCGGCAATTATGCCGCGGTCGAGCTGCGCACGGTGCGGATGAGGACGTCGCGCAGCTGGTCGATACCCGTTGCCACGTCGCCGGACAGCTTGCGCACTTCGCCGGCGCGGTCGCCGGTCGCCGAGGCTTCCTCGGACACGCGCGCGATGCGTGAGGCGACTTCCTGGGCGGCCTGGGAGGTTTGCGTCACGTTGCGTGCGATCTCCGCCGTAGTGGCGCTCTGTTCCTCGATCGCCGAGGCGATGGCGGACGAGACACCCTCCACCTCCCGGATCGAGTTGGTGATCGTGCGCACGGCCTTCACCGCCTGATCGGTCGCGCCCTGGATCTCCGATATCTGCTGGGTGATGTCCTCGGTCGCGCGGGCGGTCTGGTTCGCCAGGCTCTTCACCTCGTTGGCGACAACCGCGAAGCCCTTGCCGGCTTCGCCGGCGCGCGCCGCTTCGATGGTGGCGTTGAGCGCGAGCAGGTTGGTCTGGTTGGCGATGTCGCTGATGAGCTGGGTGACCGCGTTGATCTTGCGCACCGCGTCCGACAAAGCGGTGATCGTGCCCTCGGCCTCGGTCGAGGATTTCACGGCATCGAGCGTGACCTTGCGGGCGGATGTCACCTGCGACGAGATTTCGCGGATCGAGGCGGTGAGCTCTTCCGAGGCGGAGGCGACGGTCTGCGCGTTCGCCAATGCCTGGGTCGAAGCGGTCGCGACGCTCTGGCTGTTCTCGCTGACCGCACGGGCCGAATTCGCCATGTGGCCGGCGTCGCCCGACATCTGCGAGGTCAGGTGCGAGACGGCCTCCACCGCCCTCCGCGTTTCGCGCTCCACGGTATCGGCCATCGCCAGGAGCGCGGCGTGCTTCTCGGCCTCGGACGCGCGGCGGTTCGCCTCTTGCTGCTGGCGGAGCTGCTCGGCTTCGATGCCCTGGCGACGGAAGATATCCACGGCCTCGGCCATCGATCCGATCTCGTCCCGGCGTCCGGCCGACGGGATCGCGATGTCCATCCGGCCGGCGGCCAACTGCTTCATGACGTCGGTCATGCGGGTGAGTGGGCGCATCACGCCGAACCCGATGGCGAGCACGCCGCCGATGACCATGGCGAGGACGATTCCCGCCACCGACCAGATGATGATCGTGAAGGAGGTCTCGCTCTTGGCCGCGGCGACCTCGGTCAAGGCATTCTGTTCGTTGGCGCGCGCGACCATCTTGTCGACCACCGCGCGATGGTCCGCATAAGCGGCGGCGATTTCCGCATAGGCCTTGTGAGCGGTGTCCATGTCGCCCTTTTCGATGGCGGGCAGGAAGTCGCTCTCGATCAATTTCCAGAATCGCGACACGTGGGTGAAGGATTCCTCGACGATCCACTGCTTGTTGGTGGGGTCGAAGTTCTCAACCTCGCTCCAATATTTATGACGGTCGTCATATTCCTTGTGCAGCTGCTGCAGGCGCGCACGGCGCTGCTGCACGGAAGGCGGGTCATTCAGCGTGAGCGTCGTCTCGAGATACGCTTCGATGACATATTCCGGCGGCGGCAGGATGTCCGCGATGAGGTCCTTGCCCAGCACGATCTGGCGATAGGCGGGGCCGTTGACCTTCAGCTCGCTGAGGGCGCTAACGCCGGTCCACAGGATGGCAATGCATCCCAAGGTGACGACCAGGCCGAACAGGTTGACCGCTCTGCCAATGCTCAACCGAATCTTCATCGTGGCGTATCCCGCGCAGAGAGAGAAGGGTGGCGGGCATTGTGACCAGCGCGGGTTAACAGTCTGTCACTGAACGAGCATTCAAGCGCGAATTTGTCTGACATTTTGATCAGCGGTATTGAGCAACTTCGGCCTGTCCTGCTGGCACTTCGCGCTGCCCTGGAACGTTCCAACTCAAATGTATGATTTGATACTGAAACGCCCGCGCCGCCCCGTCGAGGTCCGCAGGCGCCGAACGATGACAATCGCGTTTTTCATATAGGTGACAATGAATTACTGAGAGGAAATCGCCGTATTTGACGCTGGCGCGAACGGCCGTTGACAGGCTGCGCACGGCTCCCTAGAACGTTCCAAAAAATACGGCCGTCTGTCGCACGCAACGACGGTCCGTCCCAGGGAGGATGATGGATGCCGGCCGGTTCGCCGAAAGACCGGGTGACGATCATCGAGATCGCCGCTGCGGCGGGCGTCTCGAAATCGACGGTGTCGCTGGTCCTGAAGGGCAGCGAAAGCGTCCATCCAGCCACGCGCGAGCGGGTCAATGCCGCCATCCGCGATCTCGGCTATGTCTATAACCGCGGCGCCGCCAATCTGCGCCGGGCGCGCTCCAACATCGTCGGCATGATCATCAACGATTTGACCAACCCGTTCTTCGCGGAACTGGCGGTTGGGATCGAGCGCAGCTTCCAGGCCGCCGGCTATGTCCCCTTCATCGCCAATACCGCCGAAAGCCCGGTCCGCCAGGCCGAGGTCATCAAGCTGATGCGCGAACAGGGGGTGGCAGGCCTCATCGTCTCGGCGGCCCGGGGCACGCCCAACGACGCCCTCGACGGGCTGGTCGCTGCCAGCGTTCCGGTGGTCCTGGCGATGCGCCGCCTGCAGGGACGCCGTATCCCGGTGGTGGGCCCGGACAACCGCCTCGGGGCGCGCTTGGCGGTCGAGCGTCTGATCGATCTCGGACACCGGCGGATCGCGTTTCTGGGCGGCTATTCGGATTCCGTGGTGCGGGCAGAGCGGCTGGAAGGCTTCCGCGCGGCGCTCGCCGATGCCGGCCTCGATCCCGACCGGGCGGTCAATGCCGCCACCACCCCGACGCGGGAGGGCGGCGCCTTGGCTCTGGAGACCGCTTTGGCGCAGCGCAATCCGCCCACCGGGGCCGTCTGCTTCAACGATATCGTGGCGTTCGGCGTATGCCTGGGGCTGCGCCGGCGGGGCCTGCAGCCCGGGCGCGGCTTTGCCGTCATCGGTTTCGACGATGTCCAGGAGGCGGTGCATGCCGACCCACCGCTGACCACCATCGCCGTCGATGTCATGGGCCTGGGCGAACGGGCGGCCCAGACCGTCCTCAAGATGATCGAGACCGGCCGCAACAATGCTGAGGATCACGTCGGCGCCGTTCACCTCGCGGTGCGCGAGAGCTGCGGTGGCCCGGCCGCCGAGCGCGAGGAGAAGCGGGCGTGAGAGAAGGGCAAACGTTGCAGTGCCGCGCGGCGGCGGCTACCGTCAATTCAGGTCTTGGGACAGAACCCGGCCGTCATGCCGGCGGAAATAAGGACAAGCCAGGACCCCAAACCATGCGCACCGGGCCGAGGTCAGCTTGGTGGCTCCCTCGGGCCGCGTGAGCAGGCTCAAGGGCAACCGGATGGATCGACCATCCATTATTTGACTGAACGTGGGAGGACTAGATGAAGGTTTCGAAATTACTGTCGACGTCGGGATTGGTGACCGGCCTCGCACTTTTCTCCGCGGCGGCGTTCGCGGCGGATTCGGTGGAGGTTCTGCACTGGTGGACGTCAGGCGGCGAGGCGGCGGCACTCAACGTGCTGAAGCAGGACCTCGAAAAAGAGGGCATCACCTGGCAGGACATGCCGGTGGCGGGCGGCGGCGGCGAGCAGGCGATGACGGCGCTGCGCGCGCGCGTCACCGCGGGCAATCCACCGACTGCCGTGCAGATGCTGGGCTTCGACATCACCGACTGGGCGAAGCAAGGCGTGGTCGCCGACCTGAACGAGCTCGCGGCCAAGGAAGGCTGGGACAAGGTCGTTCCCCCGGCCCTGCAGGCTTTCTCCAAGTATGACGGCAAGTGGGTCGCGGCTCCGGTCAACGTGCACTCGACCAACTGGGTGTGGGCGAACAAGGAGATCTTCGACAAGCTCGGCCTGAAGCAGCCCACCAACTGGGACGAGCTGATCGCCGCGCTCGATAAGATCAAGGAAGCCGGCTACACGGCGGTCGCCCATGGCGGCCAGCCCTGGCAGGAAGCCACGATCTTCGACGCGGTCGTGATGTCGACCGGCGGTCCGGAGTTCTACAAGAAGGCGTTCATCGATCTGGATCCGGCGGCGCTCGGCTCCGACACCATGGTCCAGGCGTTCGAGCGCCTGACCAAGCTGCGCTCCTATGTCGACGACAATTTCTCCGGTCGCGATTGGAACCTGGCCTCGGCCATGGTGATCGACGGCAAGGCCGGCGTGCAGTTCATGGGCGATTGGGCGAAGGGCGAGTTCCTGAAGGCCGGCAAGGTGCCGGGCAAGGACTTCCTCTGCTTCCGCTTCCCCGGCACGCAGGGCGACGTCACCTTCAACTCCGACCAGTTCGTGATGTTCAAGGTCGGCGATGACCGCAAGGCGGCGCAGGAGAAGCTGGCGAGCGCGATCATGTCGCCCTCGTTCCAGGTGGCGTTCAACAAGGTGAAGGGCTCGGTTCCGGCCCGCACCGACGTCGACGGCTCCGATCTCGATGCTTGCGGCCAGCAGGGCATGAAGGATCTGGCCGAGGCCAGCAAGAACGGCACGCTGTTCGGTTCGATGGCGCACGGCCATGCCGCTCCGGCCGCGGTCAAGAACGCGACCTATGACGTGATCACGGCCGAGTTCAACGGCGAGATGGATGCCAAGACCGCCGCGGCGGAATTGGTCAAAGCCGTCGCGGCCGCGCAGTAACGAGAACCGACAAACCCGGTTGGAGCCGGCGGACCTGGGTTGTACCCGGGTCCGCCGCTCCGGCGGGCTCAAGCCGGCAAGTTCAGGAGAGGTTTGGAGGACGGGATGAGTGTGTCCCAGGGGATGCCGGCCGCCGCGGCCCGGCCGCCGATCGGACGATCATCGGGAACGACGGAATGGCTGCAGCGCGCCCTGCCGAAGATCGTGCTGGCGCCAAGCTTCGCCGTCATCCTGCTCGGGGTCTATGGCTTCATCCTGTTCACGGGTGTGCTGTCCTTCACCGATTCCAAGATCCTGCCATCCTTCAACTGGGTCGGCTGGGACAACTATGCGAAGCTGTGGAGCTTCCGGAACTGGATCACCGCGCTGCAGAATCTGGCGATCTTCGGCTCGCTCTACATCCTGCTGTGCTCGGCGATCGGCCTTCTGCTCGCCATCCTGATCGATCAGAAGATCCGGATCGAAGGACTGTTGCGCCCGATCTATCTCTATCCGATGGCTTTGTCCTTCATCGTCACCGGCACGGCCTGGAAGTGGTTCCTCGATCCCGGCATTGGGCTCGAGCACACCATGCATCTGTGGGGCTGGGAGAGCTTCAGCTTCACCTGGATCAAGGACGGCAAGATGGCGATCTATTGCATCGTCATCGCGGCGATCTGGCAATCCTCCGGCTTCGTGATGGCGATGTTCCTGGCCGGGCTGCGCGGCATCGACAACGAGATCATCAAGGCCGCCCAAATCGACGGCGCCT
Organism: Dongiaceae bacterium; assembly: GCA_036004205.1. Classification (GTDB taxonomy): domain Bacteria; phylum Pseudomonadota; class Alphaproteobacteria; order Dongiales; family Dongiaceae; genus Dongia_A. The sequence goes on along the minus strand of DASYRS010000410.1, from coordinate 10,414 downwards.
CGAACTTCAATCTCTATCGCCGCATCATCATCCCGATCTTGCGGCCGGCATTCCTGTCGGTGTTCGTGGTTCTGGCGCACCTCGCCATCAAGTCGTACGATTTGGTGATCGCGCTGACCAACGGCGGTCCCGGCCGGGCCACGGAACTGCCCGCCACTTTCATGTATTCCTATACCTTCACGCGCAACGAGATGGGCATCGGCGCGTCTTCGGCCGTCATCATGCTGATGATGATCGCCAGCGTGATCGTGCCCTATCTCTACAGCGAGCTGCGCGGAGGGAAGCGCTGATGGCTGGCCATTCCGCCGCCCAGGAAACCGCGGTCCGCACCAACGTCTTCGTGCGGGCGCTGATCTATGCCGTGCTGATTCTGTTCGCGGTCTATTACCTGTTACCGCTCTATGTGATGCTGGTGAATTCGGTGAAGCCGCTGGAGGAAATCCGGCAGGGCAACATGATGTCGCTGCCGATGATCTTCACCCTCGATCCCTGGCGCAGCGCCTGGTCGACGGCGCAGATCGGCGTGCAGCCGACGGGCCTCAAGCCCTATTTCATCAATTCGGTGCTGATGGTGGTGCCGGCGGTCGCGCTCTCCACCCTGTTCGGCGCACTCAACGGCTATGTGCTGACCAAGTGGAAGTTCCGCGGCGACGGCATCGTGTTCGGCCTGCTGTTGTTCGCCTGCTTCATCCCGTTCCAGATCGTGCTGATCCCGATGGCGCGGATCCTAGGCCTCATCGGCCTCGCCGGCACGACGCCGGGCCTGGTGCTGGTGCATGTGGTCTATGGTCTCGGTTTCACCACCTTGTTCTTCCGAAACTACTATGACGCCTTTCCGACCGAGTTGATCAAGGCGGCACAGATCGACGGGGCGGGCTTCTTCCGCATCTTCTGGCGCATCCTGCTGCCCAGCTCCGGCCCCATCATCGTGGTGACGGTGATCTGGCAGTTCACCAATATCTGGAACGACTTCCTGTTCGGCGCCTCGTTCGCCGATTTCGATTCGCAGCCGATGACGATCGCGCTCAACAACCTGGTGTCGTCGTCCACGGGCGTGAAGGAGTACAACGTGCATTTCGCGGGCGCGATCCTGGCCGCCCTTCCGACGCTCATCGTCTATATCGTCTCGGGTCGTTACTTCGTGCGCGGGCTGATGGCCGGCGCCGTGAAGGGTTGATGGAGTAGAACCATGGCATTCCTCGAGATCAACAAGCTGCACAAGCGCTTCGGTACGGTCGACGTGTTGAAAGGGATCGACCTGCAGGTCGAGGAGGGCGGGTTCCTGGTGCTGGTCGGCCCCTCGGGCTGTGGCAAGTCCACTCTGCTCAACACGATCGCGGGCCTGGAGAGCATCACAAGCGGCGAGATCCGCATCAACGGCCGGGCCGTCAACAACCTGCATCCCTCGCAGCGCGACATCGCCATGGTGTTCCAATCCTACGCGCTCTATCCCAACATGAACGTGGGGCAGAACATCGCGTTCGGCATGGAAATGCGCGGCGTGCCCAAGGCCGAGCGCGACAAGGCGGTGGCGGGCGTCGCCAAGACCCTGCAGATCAGTCACCTGCTGGACCGCAAGCCCAGCCAATTGTCCGGCGGCCAGCGCCAGCGTGTCGCGATGGGGCGGGCGCTGGTGCGCGATCCCCAGGTCTTCCTGTTCGACGAGCCGCTGTCCAACCTCGATGCCAAGCTGCGCGTCGACATGCGGACCGAGATCAAGCGGCTGCACCAATCGATGAAGACCACCATCGTCTATGTGACGCACGACCAGATCGAGGCCATGACCCTGGCGACCCAGATCGCGGTCCTGAAAGACGGCCTGCTGCAGCAATTCGGCACGCCGCACGAAATCTACAACAACCCGTCCAACCTGTTCGTCGCGGATTTCATGGGGTCGCCCGCCATGAACCTCATCCCCGCCCGGATCGAGATGAATGGCGGCGGCGTTGCCGTGGTGTTGAGCCGCGACGGATCGGAGCCGCTGCAGCTCAAGGTCGCCAACGATTCCAAGCTCGGCGCCCATGCCGGGCGCGAGGTGATATTCGGCCTCCGGCCCGAGGCGATCACGGACATGAGCGGCGCGGACCGGACCTCCGCGCGGGTGGTCAACGCGGATTGCTACGTCGAGGTGGTGGAGCCCGCCGGCGCCGACACCTATGTCGTGACGCGGCTCGGCGGGCGCGAAGTCATCGGGCGCATGCGCTCGGACATGCAGGTGGCGCCGCACAGCACGGTGCCCTTCGCCTTCAACATGGATAAGGCGGTATTTTTCGATCCGAAGAGCGAACTGCGGATCGCGTAGGACGCGAGGTTGTTATATTGATCCGTCGTGCATCCGACCGACCAAGCATTGCTTGGTCGGCATGTGATCGATGACGGGCACGGCACAATGGAAGGAATATTGTAACGAATGGCCCATCTCTCCATTAAATGGCCAACGCCGATTGTGTTCACGATGGCGATTGCCGCGCTGGCAACGCTCGCGACCGTCGTAAATGTGCGCTTCTTGGATCAGATGCTGGATTCGTCGACCGGCGTCTTCAGCGTGCTGTGCGCCTTGATCGCAGTCAATCGCTTGGCGCATCGTCCCCTCGACGGACTGGCGCGCGCGCTGTGGCTGTTCGTCCTCGCCGTGGCTGTCGTGGTTGCCGGCGCGGAGTTCGCGGAGCCGTTCGCGGAGCTGAAGGGGCATGATTTCGGTCTCGAGAACGTCGATGACGTGCTTCTGCTCGTGGCCGGGCCGATTGCCCTGTGGCTGACGTCGCGGATCGAGACGCGTCCGGTTCCCGCGCAGCTTCTGCTCGTAGCCGGCTTGGCGACGCAACTTGCCGGCGCTGCGCTGGACGTGCTCGATGACCATACCGTGCTAAACTTCGGCCTCGCCGTGGAGCGGGTGGAAAACTATGCCGACTTTGCCCAGTTCCTCTCGCTGCTGTTTTATTTCATGGCGCTCTGGCTGCTGGTCGGGCGCACAGTGGTGCCCGTCCGAGATCGTGGCGAGGCCGTTCCGATTTCGCCCTATAGGCCCGGTCTGCGCGACACCCTATATCCGCCGCCTTTCTTGATCGGATTGGGGCTGGCCGATCCCCGCTCTCCGGCCGGGCGCGTGCACCGGCTGTGCAACGACGCGCTCTGGCCCGCCGCCAATATGGTCATCAGCGCGCGCAATCTTGGAGCCATCGCTCTCTGGCCGGTGATCGCGGTCTGGCGCGCAGGGCGCGTGATGCGACGCTACGGCGCGGCGGTGCAGCGCCTGACCGGAAAGTCCCGGACGCGGCAATTCCTGGAGCAGGTATCCATGGCGGTCCGCTATCGGATCGCTCCGGTCTATTACTACGTCTACGAGTTCTATCAGCCCGGCCGGCGTCATCTGGCGCCGCATTACCTGATGCGCTACGAGACCAAGGAAATCGCCTATCGATTGCTCTATCCGCAGGCGACGGCTTGGCACGAACCGACGCCGCTGAAGAACAAGCTGGAGTTTGCGCGCCATTGCCGCGCCAACGATATCCGGCATGTCGAAGTCTATATGCTGTTCGAAGATGGCAAGCGCGTCAGCGCTCCGGATCTGCTCGGCGCGCCTCCGGAATCAGATTTGTTCGTCAAGCCCATATTCGGCAAAGGAGGCGGTGGCGCCGAACTATGGCGCTATGCGGGCGAGGGGACGTATCGCAGCTCGCGGGGCGGGGAGTGCGACGCGGCGGCTCTGGCCGCGCATGTCGCCGGGCTTTCGCGCGTTGAGCCGTTCATCATTCAACAGGCTGTCCGGAATCATCACGATTTGCTCGACCTCGGCGCCGGCGCTCTGTCCACGGTGAGGCTGCTCTCGTGCCGGAACGAAGGCGGAGACTATGAAGCGACGAGCGCGGCGTTCCGGATGTCGGTCGATCCCGCCTCTCCGGTCGACAATTTCCACGCCGGCGGCGTGGCGGCGGCCGTGGATATCGCCACCGGCCGTCTGGGGCCGGCAACCGGTCTCGGCATGGCGCCGGATTTCAAGTGGCACGACCGCCACCCCTTCAGCGGCGGACGGATCACGAACCGGCAACTCCCGATGTGGCGGGAGACCATCGATCTGGCTGTCCGCGCCCATCGCATTTTCCCCGACTATGCGCTGATCGGATGGGACATCGCCATTGTGGAAGACGGACCTTGCCTGATCGAGGGCAATCGCGGACCTGACGTCGATATCCATCAGCGCACGTCGCGGGGGCCGATCGGCGATGGCCGTTTCGGCGAGCTGCTGGCCTTCAACCTCGAGCGCAGGACACGAGCGCCGTAGGGCCTTTGAAAGGTGCCCGCGCACGCCCAAGTTTCGCCTGTTCCAAGGTCCGAACCTCCATTATATGATGCCGCCTGAACGCGCCGGCCAGCCGGCGGCATGGTTTGGAGAACCTGAATGAAACGGTCCGAATTGAACGAAATCATCCGGGAGGGCGAGAAATTCATCGCTTCCTTCGGGTTCAAATTGCCGGAGTTCGCCAATTGGTCGCTGGACGACTGGCGCCGCAACAAGAGCCGCGCCGGTGAAGTGCTGCGCGCCAGGCTGGGCTGGGACATCACCGATTTCGGTCGCGGCGATTTCGAGAATCTAGGCCTGCTGCTGTTCACCGTGCGCAACGGCAGCGCGGATAATCTGAAGACCGGCAAGGGCATGGTCTACGCCGAGAAGATCATGATCTCGCGCGAGAACCAGGTGACGCCGTTCCACACCCACAAGGTCAAGACCGAGGACATCATCGTGCGCGGCGGCGCGCCGCTCGAGGTTCGCCTCTACAACGGCAAGCCGGACGAGCGCATCGACGACAAGGCGCCGGTCAGGGTGCGGATGGACGGCATCGATCGCGAGGTGCCGGCGGGCGGGGTGGTGCAGATCCATCCCGGCAGCTCCATCACCTTGGAGCCCGGCCACTTCCATTCCTTCTGGGCGGCGGGCGGGGACTGCCTGGTCGGCGAGGTCTCGACCGTCAATGACGACGAGACCGACAACTATTTCCTCGACATGGTGTCGCGCTTCCCCGACGTCGAGGAGGATGAGCCGCCCTACCGCCTGATCGTCCCCGATTACGCCAAGCTCTGACCGGTAGCCGCCAAAATGATCCGGCATTGGGTCCCTGACATCGAGGTCGCGGAATGATTCTGACGTGCGGCGATGCATTGTTCGATGTCTTCGCCACTCCCGGCTCCTCGACCTCCAGCGTCGCGCTCGATGCGCGGGTCGGCGGTTCGCCGCTCAATGTCGCGGTCGCGCTCAGCCGCCTCGGCCAGTCGACCGGATTCCTCGCAAAGGTTTCCACCGACTCGTTCGGCCTCAAACTGCTCGCCTATCTCAAGTCCGAGGACGTCGATACGGACTTGATCGTCCGCACCAGCGCGCCCACGACGCTGGCGATCGTCGCGCTCGACGACAAGGGCGTGCCGGCCTATTCGTTCTATACCAGCGGCACGTCCGATCGGTCGCTCGAAGTGGCGGAGCTGCCGGCGCGGCTGCCGGATGCGGTGCGGGTGGTCCATATCGGCTCGTATACGACGGCGCTGGAGCCGACGGCCTCCAGCCTCGAAGCGCTGGTGACGCGCGAACGCGGCCGGCGCTTCATCTCGTACGATCCCAATATCCGGCCGTCGATCGTTCCGGATCCCGATCTGTGGCATCGGCGGGTGACGGCGCTGACGGCGCAGGCGCATCTGGTCAAGGCCAGCGCGGAGGATGTGCAATTTCTGTATCCCGGCGCCGCGGTCGGCGACATTCTCGCCGATTGGCTGGCGCGAGGCGCGGGCCTGGCGGTCGCCACCATGGGCGACAATGGCGCCATGGCGGTGACCAAGCGCGGCATCACCGCGCGCGTCGGCGCCCGGACAGTCAAGGTGATCGACACCGTCGGTGCCGGCGACACGTTTCAGGCAGCATTGCTGACATGGCTGGCGGAGCATGGCCGCCTGTCGGCGGACGGCCTTGCCAGCCTGTCGGCCGATGACCTGAATGGCCTGCTGACATTCGCGGTGCGGGCCGCCGCCATCACCTGTTCGCGCCGCGGCGCCGACATGCCGAGGCGCGGCGAGCTCTGAGGCTTGCAGCCGCCGGGCAACTACCCCAAGCCGCGGTCGCCGCGGCCGGGGATCATCATCCCCCGTTCGGCCTAGGCCTGCCTTAGTCCATTCTTCAACATTGTTGAGATACGCTTGTTACGGGAATTGCACGCGCCGATTTGCGCGTTCGAGCGACATCATCGGGCAAGGCGCTCAGGCCATGAATCTGTGGGACAAGCTTTCGTCGCTCATCGTCGACGGGAAGGGCGATGAGGGGCGGCCGCAACAGGGACCGGACACGCCAGCGCAACCGCGGCCGGCGGACGCGGCGCTCTCTCCGGCCGACGCGAACACCGTCCTCAGCATGCTTCCAAAGGGCCAGGCGCTGGATCAGTTCTCCGCCGGCCAGATCCAGCTTCTGAACATCGAGAGCATACGCACCGATCTCGGCGACCGCTGGTCGAAGTGCGAGCACCAGGTCCACCTGCTGGTCGAGGCGACTCTGCGCCGGATGCTGACGGAGTCAGACATCTTCACGCAGATCAGCGATTACGAGTATCTGGTGATCTTCCCGAACCTGACGGAACAGAAGGCCTCCGCGCTGATGTACGTGGCGGCGGCGCAAATCCGGCAGAAGCTGTTTGGATTCGATCCGGCTTTCGCGGCCATCCGCCTGAATGCGACCGTCACGAGGGTCAGCCGGGACTTGATGGAGAAGGCGAGCAATCAGGTCGGTGCGATCCACGAGGCGACGCTGATAGGCGAGCCCGCCCAACCGGGACCGGATGCGCCGCCTGAGCAACCGCTGGCGCCCCCGATCAAACCCTGGACCGACAAATACAAGATCGTGCCGATCGAGGGCGGCGGCATGACTCAAGGGCGCCTGGTGACGGAAGCGGGGCGGGCGGGAGCTCCGATACCGGATTTCTCCGGCCTTGCCGGCAAATCGCAGGCGGTGGCGAGCACCGCGGCATCCGGGCCATCATCGGACGCAGCCGGACCGGAGTCCGGGCAGACGGCGCCGGTTCCGGGTTATCCGGTCGTGGCGCTTGCCCGCGCCGACAAGCCCGAGAACCGGTTGACGAAGGAATCGCCCCGTCCGCCGGCGCGGTTGCCGGATTTTTCGGATGTGCATGCGACGTTCCAGACACGGCGCGGCGGCGGCCCGGACGCCGCGCCCTCGACCGGTTCGCCATCCGAGGAGGCGGAGCCGAGCCGGCAGCTCCAGGGCTACCGGGTCTTTCCGATCAAAGGGAGCGGCGCGAAGGAAAGCTACCTGGTGCCGAATGAGCCGCGCTCGCCAGGCCGAATCCCGGACTTTGCTTCGGCGGGAGAGGCATCCGTTGTCGCCGCGCCGCAACCGGCACCGACGTTTGCCGGAGGCGTCAGGACCCCGGCGTTCTCCGCCCGCCTGGACGCGCTGGCAGCCAAGCCATCGCCGTTCAAGGCGATCCCGATCGGCCGGCCCTCCGAAGCGCCGGCGGCCGGCGCCGCGGGATCCGAATCCGCGGCAAGGGCGGCCGCAGGCGCTGCGGCCGCGCAGACCGCTCCGGTCGAAATTGAGGAGCTGCAGCTCCTCTATGAACCGATCTGGGACGTGCGCCGGCAGGCGGTCACCGCCTATCGCATGAAAATCGCGCTAAAGGTCGAGGGCGCCCTGCTGGGGCTCAACGAATTCTGCATGACCTACGACGATCCGAGGCTGCAATCGACGCTCAACTCCGTGATCCTGCGCAAGCTGGTCAGTCAGATTCAATCGATGCGCGGCGAGAAGAATAGGGCCTCGATCGTCGCGCCGATCGGCCGCCGATTCATCGACGACGAGAACGGCCTGCGCTTCCTGCTGGACCAAGTGAGCATGCTGAACGACCAGGAGCGCCAGCTCGCGGTACTCGAATTCGGCGACGCCTATTTCGGCTCCTGGCCGACGCTGGCGCCCAAGATCGGGGTGATCCGCCGGGTGTGCCGCAACATCGGCGTCCGACTCAGCCTGGATCACAAGGATTTCCAGCAGGTCGCCGCCACCGGTGCGACGATAGTGGCCGGCGATCTGCTGGATCACGACTGGCCGGAACGGCAGGCGCTGGCTGCTCTCAATGCGTTTGCGGCGGGGGCTTCCAAGGCGCGGCTGCGGTCCTCGATCGGCGGGCTTGCGACCAGCAGCACCGTCATCGCCGCGGTCTGCGCGGGTCTGGACTATCTGTCGGGGGCCGCCATCGGCGAAGGCACCGCCCGCCCGCTCGGCGTTCATCCGCTCTCGACCGAAGGGTTCTATCTGCAGCGCCAGGGCCAGCGACCGCAGCAGGACCAGGGCGGCTAGACGCCTGCTACGACGCCTTCGGCGCGCCGAAGGTCTGCTCGATCGCGGCCGCCAGTGAACCCAGCGTGAAGGGCTTGTGCAGGGTCGCGCCCGCTCCCAGCTTCTCCGCTGCGCCCAGGAAATCGATGTTGCCGGTGCGCCCGCCGCCGGACATGGCGATGACCTTGATGCTTGGATACTGCTCGCGCACCGACATCAGGGTTTCAACACCTTCCATCTCGGGCATGATGATGTCGGTGATGACCAGATCGAATGTTCCGGTCTTCAACTGATCCAGCCCGAGCCGGCCGTTCTCGGCCTCGGTCACATCGTGACCGCTCCGCTCCAGCATCTTGCGCACGATCTTGCGTACCATCTGTTCATCGTCGATCAATAGTACTCGCATTTCAGTATCTCCAAAGCCAGTGCGGCATGGCTAACATGTGGGAAAGTAGATGTCGAACCTGGCGCCCGCACCCGGCTCGTTGCTGGCCTCGATGAACCCGTGATGCTCGCGCATGATTCCGTGCACGACGGACAGGCCGAGACCGGTGCCTTCGCCCACCTTCTTGGTGGTGAAGAACGGATCGAACAGGCGCGCCATGACGTCGGATGCGATTCCCGGTCCCGTATCCACGATCGAGATCCGGCAGAACGTGCCGGCCGATACGTGCTGATCGGCGATCTTGCGCGCATCGTTGACCTCGGTCTCGTCGATCAGGATGCGGATCACGCCCTTGTCGGAGCCGATCGCACCCGCCGCGTTGCCGATCAGGTTCATCATGACCTGGTGAATCTGGGTCTGGTTGACCGCCGCCCTGGATCGCTCCAGCTTGGTTTCGAGCTCCAGGGAGATGGTCGTCGGCACCATCGCGCGCAGCATGCGTAGTGCGCTGCTGACCTCGGCGACCAGGTCGACCTCCACGCGCTCCGACCCGCCGTTTCGGCTGAAGGTCAGGATCTGCTGCACCAGCTCCTTGATCTTGGTCGCGGCGACCTGGATGTCCTGTAGCGATTCGGTCGCCTCGTCGTCGTCGGCATCGAACAGCAGCAGGTCCACGGTCCCGAGGATCGGCACCAGCGTGTTGTTGATGTCGTGGGCGATTCCACCCGCCAGGGTTCCCAGTGCTTCGGCCTTCTGCGTCTCGCGCAGCTGCTCTTCCAGCGTGCGCCGTTGCTGCTCGGCCAGCTTGCGCGCGGAGATGTCGGTGATCGATCCGGCGGCGCGATAGGGGTATCCCTCGGCATCGCGAATGACGGCGCCGCGGTCCGAGATCCAGCAATAGCTGCCGTCGGCGCGGCGCATGCGATATTCCATCGCGAACGAGTTCTCGCCGTCTCCGAGGCATTTGTCGAGCTGAGCGGTTGCGATCGCGGCATCGTCTGGATGGATCTGACCGATCCACCAGCCATGATTGTTGATCCGGCTGGCATTCTCGGTGTCCGCCTTGTATCCCAGAATCTCGTAGCAGCGGGCCGACCGGAAAACCTCGTCGCTCCGCATGTCCCAATCCCACAGCCCGTCATTGGCGCCTTCGAAGGCGAGGGAGTAGCGCTCCTCGCTCTGCTTCAGCGCGGCCCGGCTCCTGGCCGACATGAGGGCGATGCCGGCGACGGCGCACAGCCGCTGGATCAATCCGCTTTCCGTGACCGACATGCTGAAGATCGTGCGATCGAGCATGGCGACCAGGCCGATCGGCCGCTGGTCCATGCCGCGGATGGTCAGCAGCATGCCGGGCATCGCCGTCAGTTCCCTGGCGGCCTTGTTCTCGCTATCCGAGCCCACGTCGCCGAGCGTGGCTAGATCGACCATGTCCTCCTGCGCGCACAGCTCGCCGGTGATCTGAATGCGCATGGTGAGGTTGAGGCGCGAGATGATCTCGAACACCCGCACCGCCCGTGGCGAGCCGGCGATCGAATAGAAGGACGCGATCTCGGGCACCACGGCAGCGATGGCGCATTGGCTGCCATGGAGGAGGCCTTCGAACGCCTCGGCGAGCCGCTTCAGGATCTGCTCCAGCGGAACGCCGCCGGCGATCGCCTGCAGGATCTCCCGCTCCGCCTCGAGCTCGGCCATCGCGACACGGC
>DASYRS010000409.1:0-7069 GCA_036004205.1 Dongiaceae bacterium | reverse complement strand
CGGCTAAGGCTGTCGGGGGGATTGCTATGAACTCGGGGCCAGTCGCGGCATGTCCTGCCATATCAGGACGCCGCGCTTTGACGTCGCAACATGCGTTGAGGGCAACTCAGATCCTGGTGCGGCGGTTGCGCCGCGCGACGCTCTGCGCGCTCTCGTTCTATCTCAGCTTCGTCATCGTGTCGGCGGCGGGTGAAAAGGGCAAGGATGCTGCCCAACCCGTCAATTTCTTCGTCGACATCACCTCGTCGCGCCTGGTCGACAAGGTGGACAGCAAGAAGCGGCGCCTCGACGTGGCCGGCGTGCCGGTGGTGGTGGGTGCGTTGAAGCAGAATGGCAACGCCTCCAGCGTCGCGGCCGGCATCGCGGGCAGCTACAATTTCGATCTCGGCAACCACGTCTCGATGAAGCCGAGCGGCCTCATCAGCCGCACGCACACCGACGGCGCGGGCATCCTCTCCAGCGGAAAGATCGGCGGCGACGTCGCGATCCAGTACCAGGAGGGCGGCACCGGCCTGCTGCTGCGCCCGTCGCTCTATGCGACCATGCAGGAAGACGTGCTCGACCACATGGATTACGCGCTGGAAAGCAAGTTGTGGCAGGCGATCGGCTGGGGCATGGATTTGACCGCGACGCTCGGCCATTCCTGGCGCATGTCGGAGATGCTCTACACCGACGACCGGGACGCCGGCTGGGGCAGGATGGGGCTCAAGATCGGCCTGTTCGACAAGAGCGACCTGGAGCTGGCCTACGGCTTCAGCACCGCCGATGGCCCGATGGGCTCGCAGTTCCGCGTGAGCCAGGGCCCGAGCCTGGCGGCGCATCTGGCGATGGCCCCCGGCTGGCGGATCGACGGCCGCTACAGCCTCACCGCCGTCGAGCGCGGCTATAGCGACAGCGATGAAGAGGCGCGCCGGCACGATCTCAGCCACCGCCTCAACCTCAAGAGCGACTGGCAGATCTCCAGCACCACCGGCGCCGAATGGCACGTGTCGGCGGACTATGATTTCGAGCAGACCGTCACCGACGATCCGGTCTGCCTGCCGGCCAACCACATCGCCTCGCTGAACTTCGCGCTGAATTTCTAGCGGCGAGGCTCCCGCCGACGCGCTTATAATCCGCCGCTGCATATCAGGCGGGAGGCGGCGATGATCCGAACGGAGAAAGTGGAGTTCGCGGGCGCCAACGGCGCTCTGCTGGCGGGACGGCTGGACCGGCCGGCCGGGCGGCCGCGCGCCTTCGGTCTGTTCGCCCATTGCTTCACCTGCTCCAAGGACGTGTTCGCCTCGCAGCGCATCGCGACCGGCCTGGCCGAGCGCGGCATCGCGGTGCTGCGATTCGATTTCACCGGCCTCGGCGGCTCGGCCGGCGATTTCGGCAACACCAACTTCTCGTCCAACATCGCCGACCTGGTCGCCGCCGCCGATTTCCTGCGCGCCCAGCATGAGGCGCCGCGGATCCTGATCGGCCATTCTCTGGGCGGCGCCGCGGTCAGGCTGGCCGCCGTGAAGATCCCGGAATGCGCCGCGGTCGCGACCCTCAACGCGCCGTTCGATCCGCAGCATGTGCAGCATCTGTTCGCGGACTCTCTCGATACGATCAAGCGCGAGGGCGCGGCCAAGGTGACTCTGGCGGGCCGCAGCTTCACCGTCAGCAAGGATTTCGTCGACGATCTGATGACCCACGCGCCGGCGGAGAATCTGCGCCAGCTCAAGCGCGCGCTGCTGCTGTTCCATGCGACGCACGACAAGATCGTCGGGATCGAGAATGCGCGCCTCGCCTACGAAGCCGCCTTGCATCCGAAGAGCTTCATCGCGCTCGACGGCGCCGATCATTTCATCTCGAAGCGCGAGGACGCCGCCTATGTCGCGGATTTGCTGGCGGCCTGGGCCGACCGCTATCTGGGTGACGGCGAGCGAGTGGCCGCGCCGCAGGCGGCTGCCGGCACCGTGGTGGTGACCGGCGCCGGCGAAGGTACGTTCCCGCAGCTCGTCTCCGCCCACGGCCATCCTCTGCGCGCCGACGAGCCGGTGGAAGTTGGCGGCACCGATAGCGGCCCCGGCCCCTACGACTTCCTGCTGGCCGGGCTCGGCGCCTGCACCGCGATGACGGTGCGGATGTATGCCGAGCGCAAGAAATGGCCGCTGGAGAACGTCCACGTGACGCTGCGCCACAACAAGATCCACGCCGAGGATTGCGCCGAATGCGAGACCAAGGCCGGCATGCTGGACCGCATGGAGCGCGTCATCCGCCTCGACGGGCCGCTCGATGCCGAGCAGAAGGCGCGCCTGATGGAAATCGCCGACAAATGCCCGGTGCATCGCACCCTGACGTCGGAGATCAGGATCGAGAGCAGGATGGTGGAGGGTTAGAACGCCCCACCGAACCGGCTTTGCGGAACCCGGAGCGCCTGCTCGGGGTTGAGGGCGCATGCCCAAGGATCAGCGGAGCTTGTTCGTCCGGATCGCACGGATTGCCGGATTCGTCCTGGCTGGGCTCGTGATTCTGATCCTGCTGGCGGCGGGCGGGTTCGCCTGGTGGCTGTCGCGCGCCGACTTGAAGCCGCTCATCGAGCGCGAAGCCGGCGAGGCGCTGGGCCGGCGCGTCACGCTGGGCAGTTTCCACGTGCGCTGGGGCGATCCGCTCGGCATCGAGTTCACCGGTCTCGCCATTGCCAACGCCCCCTGGGGCAGCAAGCCGGAGATGGCGCGGGTCGGCAGCTTCTCCGCGCTGCTGGAGGTCGGTCCGCTGCTGCATGGCGTGCTGCGCTATCAGCGGCTGCGCATGTCCAACGTGACGGTGGTGCTGGAGCGCGATCCGGGCGGAATCGGAAACTGGAAGTTCGGCGGCGGCGCGGGTCCGGGCGGCCTCGGCCTGGTGCCGAAGACCCGCACCCGGTTCCCGACCCTGATCGACTTCATGGGCGATCGGGCCCTCATCACCTATCGCACGCGCGGCGGCAATATCCTCAGCATTGCCTTGGATCACGTCGCGATCTCTTCGCCCGGCGACGACACGCCCGCGCGGCTGGTGGCGGAGGGCGCCTATAACGACATCGCGACGCGCCTCGATGCGACGACGGACTCCTTCGCGACCTTGCGGGACGATAGCGTGCCGTTCGGAGCGCGCTTCACCCTCGCGGGCAAGGATACCGACATCGCATTCGACGGCACGATGCGGGAGCCGCTGGATTTCGCGGGCGCGCATGGCGAGCTGTCGATCGATGCGCGCACCCTCGACGACATCCTGGGCGCCATGGGCGCCACGGCCAAGGCCGATCTGCCGCTGTCGATCGCCGGCGTGCTGGATCGCAATGGCGATCACTGGTCGCTGCAGCCGGCCAAGGGGCAGATGACGCAATCGCAATTCTCCGGCGATCTTGCGCTGCTGGAAGGTGGCCCCGGCGAGCCGGACGATATCGGCCTCGATCTCGAATTCAGCGCGCTCGACGTCGATGAAATCGCCGCCGCGTTCGGCGGAAAGGGCCCGACGAAACTGGATGCGCTCCCGCTGCATCCCGCCGGCCTCGCCGAAGTGAACCTGACGGCGGCGCTGACCACGCCCAGCCTTACGGTGGGTGGCCGCAGCCTGCGCGCGGTCACGCTGGAAGGCCGGCTCGCCGGCGGCGACGTGACGCTGAAGGAGTTGAGCTTCGCGCTTGGCGGCGGAACGATGAGCCTTGCCGGCACGCTCGAAGGCAAAGGAGAGGACGGCCGGCTCGCGCTCGATGGGCGGCTCACCAAGGCGGATGTCGGCACGATCGCGCAGGAGCTGGGCGCGACCGGCGATGAGATTCGTGGCCGGCTCGACGGCGCCGCTACTGTTGGCCTGCACGGCAAGGCCTTGGGCGCGGCGCTGAATGGCGGCGACGGCGCCGCCGTCGTCACGCTGCGCGAGGGCGAGGTTGCGCGCAGCCTGATCGAAAAGCTGTCCGCCGATCTGCGTGCCCTCTTCCGCTCCAAGGAGGGGCGCGTGCCGCTCACCTGCCTGCTGGGCGTGCTGACCCTGAAGGACGGAATTGGAATCCTGGCGCCCTTGCGCCTGGAATCGCGCGAGGCCATCGTAATCGGCGCCGGCAAGCTCGATCTTGCCAAGGACCGGCTCGACCTCACGGTGAAGACCGAGCGCGACAGCACCAACTTCTTCGCGCTCGACATCCCGATCCGGATCAGCGGTCCGCTCGATGATCTCGGCGTGACGCCGCTGGCCGGCAGCGGTGAGACCTGGCTGGAGCAGCCCAGCGCCGCCATGAACACGCTGCCGCCCGCCTTGCGCAAGATGGCGGAGGGCAATCCCTGCCGGGACTAGAGTGGGCTCCAATCAACACACTCCAACCTCCGGGCGTGGGTTACTCCGATGGAATGCTGTTCCAGCGGTCGCCCCCGCAATCGCCGCTGCTGGCGATGATCTCCAGGATCTGCACCGATCGCGGCAGCTCGATCAGGAATTCGGGATCGCGCTCCAGGTGATGGACGCGCGTGGGATCGCTGCCGGTGAAGCGCGCCATCGCCTCCACGCTCTCCCAATAGGAGATGGTGATGAACTCGGTTTCGCCGCCGCGATCCTCGCGCAGCGACTGGACGCCGAGCGCCTTCTGCTCCAGCGGCTTGATCCCCGCTTCGTAGTTGTAGCGCGCATAGTCGTCGGCCTTGGCGGCCGGTACGCGCCCGCGCCAGATGCGCGCGATCTTCGGCTGGTCGCTCATCGTCTGCTCCGTGGTTTGGGCGTCAACGCGCGGAGGCGCTCACGCGTTCCCGACCGGCCGGGTCAATTCGCGGTCGGCCGCGGCGATCTCCGCTGCCGCCTTGCCGAACGGCGGCCGGGCCTTCAAGCGCTCGAACCACGCCGCCAGCGCGGGATAGTCCTGGAGCGCCGGCCCTTTCAGGCGCTGGGTCCAGATGACGGTCATGAACATCGCGATGTCGGCATAGCTGAGCTCGCCGCACAGGAAGCCGCCAGCGCTCACGATTTTGTCCAGCGCCGTGAAGTGTTCGCGCAAAGCCGCCTCCGCCCGCGCACCGGCCTCCTCGTTGGCCTTGCGCCGCGCCGCGTCGGGATGCGGCGGATCGGTGCGATAGAAAAAGGTGCGGGCATGCGGGAACACCACCTCGTCCGCCCGCAGCTCCATGAGGCGGCAGCGGGCGCGCGCCCTGGCACCCTGCGGCAACAAGGACGGCTTCGGATAAGCCTCCTCCAGATACTCGAAGATCAGGGTCGAATCGAACAGGCTGAGGTCGCCATCCACCAGCACCGGCACCTGGCCCTTGGGATTGACGGCCAGCACGTCGGGATGCTTGGGCTGATAGCCGCGCTCCTGCGTGAAGGGCACCATGACGCGCTCGAACGCGATGCCCTTTTCGCCGAGCGCGATCTCCACCTTGCGCGAGAACAGGCTCAAAGGCCCGGAATAGAGTTTCATGTCCTTGACTCCGCTGCGCTCTCAGCCAGCGACCATGCTACCGCACCCCGTCAGCTTCCGGCAGCAGCCGCGCGGCTGCTGACAAATTCCGACAACAGGCCGCGCTAGCCTCGCCGCTTCACATTACCCGGATGGAAAGAGCCATGGCCCAGCGGCAGCTATTCCGCCGCGCGAACCTTTTCTCCCGCGCGCTCCGGCGGCGCGGCGCTTCCTCGCGCCTCCTCCGCGTCCAGCTGCGGCGCTTTTTCCGCGGTCTCCGGGACGAGGCGGCGTTTTGGTGTTGGGGCGTCGGTGATGACGTCGAAATCGTGGGTGGCGGGCTTCATGGTGGCTCCTCTTTCTGTTGAGGGGCCGCCCGGTCATCTGATCGTCAATCGCCTGGGAGAGAGGTCCAAAACGAAAGGCCGCCGGATGCGGGCGGCCTGTTGGTGGATCTCTATAAGTGCGCGATCCCTAGGCCGCTGGCAGATACCAGCGGTACCAAAATCGCTGCCCAATCGGGGCCAGGGTCGGGATCGAATTCATGACGCAATCTTAGGGGATTTGCCCGGGAAGAGCAAGAACGCCGGCGCAAGAACCGGAGCGCGGGAAAATAGCCGGGCAACCATACTGAGACTCATCGGATTCCCGAGGAGACCATGATGAATTTCCGCATTTCCGGCCTGCCGGCCGAGCCGTTCCAGCATCTGTTCGCCCTCAGCGATGCCGAGCTGCGGCGCCAGGGCGCCGTCCGCCGCATCGCCGAAGACAGCGGCTATCCTTGCCGCATCAGCCTGACCGACGCCGGCAAGGGCGACGAGGTCATCCTGGTCAATTACGAGCACCAGGATGCGGCGACGCCGTACCGCTCGCGCCACGCCATCTACGTCCGCAAGGGCGAGCAGCGCTATCAGTCGACCGGCGAGATCCCCGAGCAATTGCGCAAGCGCCTGCTCTCCGTCCGCGCCTTCGATGCCGAGGGCATGATGGTGACGGCGGACGTCGCCGACGGTCAGGCGCTCGAGCCCTTGATCGACAAGCTGTTTGCAGACAAGACCGTGCAGTATCTCCATCTGCACTATGCGCGGCCGGGCTGCTACGCCGCACGGGTGGACCGGGTCTGATCCGCACCACAATTCCATTGCTCGCGGAACGAGAGCTTGACACCATGCGGGCATGTGGGGGCTGCGCAGCTGGCTTATCGTGCTGGGCGTCGCGCTGATCGTCCTGGCGGCCGGCGGCGCCTGGTTTCTGCTGCGTGAAGGTCCGCTGCCCCCCATCGCCCGCGACGTCGACTATGCCTCCGTCGATAGCAATCTGGTGTTCGGCGCCCGCGTCAACCAGCACTATCCGATCGGAATGAAAGTGGCGGAGCTGCGCGCGGAGCTGAAACACGACGGCTTCACGCTCGACAAGGCGATCGCGCCGAGCGGAGACGGCTCGGCCCGGTTCGTGCATGCGAATCCGCTCTGTCGCAAAGAGTGGTCCATCGCATGGCAGGCGAACGCGGCCGGCCGAATAAAAGCCATCAGCGGATCGTTCAACCGTCACTGCATCTGGGATTGACGCGCGCGCGATCTATAGTGTCCCGATCGAACAGACGGGAGTGCCGACCATGCCGCGCCCCTATCGTCTCTCCTGCCATTGCGGCGCGATCAAGCTGGACGTGGATGC
>DASYRS010000408.1:0-5387 GCA_036004205.1 Dongiaceae bacterium | reverse complement strand
ATCCGCACGTGACCGCTTGGCTGGCGGGCAAGCGGGCATCGATGAACGAGCTGGGCGTCGCGAGCACGCTCGAACTCAAGCCCGGCCAATCCGTTTGGCGGGTCGACGGCCATTGCACCGACAAGGCGGAGGACATGGATCGTGCGATGAGCGCCGCCGGCTATGACCCCGGAATCGTGCTGTATCAGGACAACGCAACCCGCGCCACCACAATCCTGATCCGGCAGTACCGCGTCAACGCGCCGATCTCACTTGAGATTTGGGATATTCCGCCGAAGCAGTGATGCGCCGGGCCCAGGGTTCTAGAACTCGATCGCGATGCCGGTGCCGATCTCGATCGCGTCATAATCCGAGAAACCGGCGAAATCCGGCGCGTCCTCGGAGTCGGTATCCGACCAGGTGTAGGCAATCTCTCCATCCAGGTCGATGCCCGGCGCCAGGCTGTAGTCCACCGTCAGCGCCGTGCGTTGCTGGGTCAGGCGTTCGTCCGGTGCGCCCTCGATATCGATCCGGGTATCGTTGATCGAATAGCCGATCCCGAAGGTCCAGGGCGCCATCTCATAGGCCGCACCCACTCCCAGGACCCAGCGATCCGCCGCGACATCGCCGTTCTCCAGCGTTGCGACGAACACATCGTCGTCGCCGTAATATTCGAACGAGGCGCCGATCTCGAACTCGCCGAACCCGAGCAGGATGCCGGCTTGGTAGAACTCGGATTCCTCGCGGTTCGGTTCGCCCTCGGCCTTTTCCACATTGCCCTCCCAGGACCCGCCGAGGCCGACCTGGAGGGACCAGTCTTCCGCCTCGTAGCTGTAGGTTCCGTAGAGCGAGACGTTGTGGCGCGATGCGTCCTCGACATTGACCGGCATGCCGGTATGCGCTCCGACGCCGTCGCCGTGGTCCTTCTTGTCGCCCGACGGCGTATAGGAAACGCCGAGCTGGAAACCGCCGAAGATCGGCGACAGGTAGAGCACCTTCTGGGCGTCGCCTTCGTCGTCGACACCGGTGCAGATGCTGTTGCTGGTCAAGGTATTGGCGCCCCATTGATTGGGCGAGAAGGCCGAGAAATTCTCGGTGCCGCCGGGCGGGATGACGCACAGGAGGGCCAGCGCGTCGTCGAACGAGCCGACCCGTATCTCGCCGAACCCGCCGCTGAAGTAGACCCAGGATTCATCGATCTGGTCCTCGTCGTCCTCGCCGGCGAGCTCGACCCGCGCGCCAAGCTCGAGACCGTTATCGAGAATGGTCGAGCCGGTGAAGTGGATTTCTGCGTCCTGGAAAATGCCGTCGCTGTTGCGCTCGTTGCCCGGCTCGCCTTCGCCGTCATCGTCGAACACGGCCATATAGGCGGCGTTGTATTCGCCGCCGACCTTTAGCGCGATGCCATCCGCTCGCGCGCTCGCGGCCGAGCCGGCCGCGAGACCGGCACCGAGCAGCGCACCGGACTTCATGACGAAACTGCGCATGTCCGTCCCCCGCACGCGGGTCGCCTGCCACGCCTGCGTCCCGGCCGGCATTATAATCGCATGGCTGCGGCGATGGTGAGTCCGCGTGGAGAGGCTAGGTGCGGCTCGCGAAAATCCGCTCCACCAGCTCCAGGTCGGCGGGTTTGTCGACATCGACGGCGGCGTCGGCGACCGGAAGCTCGACATGGCGGATGGTGGCGCCGGCCTTCCGCGACAGGTAGGCAAAGGCCTGCTCGGCGTTCATCATGCCGAGCACAACCCTGACCAGAGCCAGCGGGCCTATCTGCCAGATCAGGCGCAGCGGACGCTTGCGATGGATCTCCATGCGCCGCCAGAAATCGGCGACGCGCGCGACATTGGGCGAGCGCACCAGGAACAGGTTGCAGCCGCTGAACCGCCGCCTGCCGAGGCGGTAAAAAGTGCGGATCGCGCCGGGATAGGCGGCGGCGACCACGTCCGACGGCGCCAGCGCGACGGCGAGATCGCAATCCGTCGGCGCTGAGTCCAGGAATCGTTGTAGGATCGCGGGCGTCAGCAGCGGATGATCGCCGGTGGTGACCAGCAAGGGCCGCGCGAGGTCGATGCGGCCGAGCGCCGCCGCGACGCTGGCGGCGGGGCTATCGGCGGCGGGCACGGCCTCCAGCAGGCGGGCGCGATGCAGCGCCTCGAGCGCCGGCACCTGGAAGATCACGCGCGCATCCTCGATACAGACATAGATGCGCTCGATGCCGGCGGTGGCGCGCAACGCCTCGACCACGCGAAGCAGCATCGGCACGCCGGCGACGGGCAGCAGCGCCTTGTGCGAGACGCCGGCCGCTTTCGCCATCGGATCATCCGGGCCGCGGCTGCCGGCCAGGATCAGGGCATTCACGGGATCGCCTTTTCGTAGACCCGGTAGGTCTTGTAGATCTTGGCGCCGACGCCCTCGAGCACGCGGCGCATCGGCATGTTGTCCTCGAGGATCCAGGACAGTTCGACCTGCTCCAGCTCGCGCGCGAGGAACGGGCCCTTGAGGCGGTGGAACATCAGCGGCAACAGGGCCGCGCCGGTCAGCGTGCCGTGGTATTTCTTGCGGATCCCCATCAGCGGCACGCGCGCGGTCTTCAGCGTCTTGCGCTTCAGCCGCCACAGCAGCTTGGCAAAGCCGAATTGCAGCAGCCCACCATCGAGATCGCGCACCGCCTCCAGCAGATTGGGCAGGCACACCAGCATGCCTGCGACTTCGTTGTCGATCTCCGCGATCACGACCAGGTCGGGATCGATCAGCGGCTTCATGCTGGCCGCCGCCGCTTCGATCTCCGACTGGGCGAACGGCACCATTTCCCAGTTCTCCGACCAGGCGTCGTTGAACACCTGCAGCAAAGCGGCGAGGTCCGGCTTGTAGTTCTTCATGTTCAGGGACCGCAGGCGTATACGGCCGTCGCTCTGCATCCGGTCCAGCATGCGGCTGCTGCCGACGGCATGATAGGCTGCCTTGTCGACGGTATAGGCCAGCAGGTCCTTGGCCTTGGTGAAGCCGCAACCCTCGATCAGCGTGCCCTGATACGGCAGGTGATAGGGCATCATCAGCATCGGCTGCCTGTCGAAGCCGTCGATCAGCAGGCCCGTTTCCTCGTTGGAGGAAAAGCTGAAGGGCCCGAGGATACGTTTCGCGCCGCGCGCCTTGAGCCAGGTTTCCGCCGCGCCGGCCAAGGCGCGCATGACGTGGATGTCGTCGATGGTGTCGACCCAGCCGAAATGGCCGGTGTCGTCGCGGTATTTCTCCTGATGCAGCTTGCAGAACTGCGCGGAGATGCGCCCCACCACCTCGCCGCCGCGGCGCGCGAGGAACAGTTCGCCCTCGGCATGGCTGAAATACGGGTTCTTCTTCTTGCTCAGCGTTTCCTTGCGCTCCAGGTCGAGCGGGGCGATATAGCCCTTGCGCCCGCGATAGAGCCGCTTGGGCAGCCCGATGAACTCATTGAGGTCGCGACCGCCCGCGACCGGCTGAACGACGACGGGACCGGGCGACATCGGGTGCGGGTGCTAGCGGCCGGCGCGCGGGGTTGCCGCTTCGCCTTGATCCGAGCGGAACCGCCGTGGATTGGCGTCGCCGCGCGTGCCGTTGCTGAGCGCGGCGACCCACGGGTAGCGCTGCGCCATCTCTTCGGTATAGCCGATGTTGAAGACCGTGGCGCTCTTGGGCCGCAGCTTGGGCTCCGGATAGAACGAGCCGAACAGCCGGTCCCAGAAGAAATTGGTGATGCCGAAATTGCCCTGCTCGTTATGGAAGTGATGGGCCAGATGAAACTTCTTGATCTGGCGCATGAAGGCGGTCTTCGGCGTGGTGTTGAGATGCTGCACGCAGTGGCAGAATTCGTAGAACAAGGTCGAGAGGATGCCCATGGCGAAGGCGAGGGCCGCGGCGGACGGACCACCGATCAGATAGCCGACCGGGATCGTCACCAGCGCGATGGTCGGGATCGTGGTGTAGAGCGCGCCGAACAGAACGACCAGATTGTGCGGGTCTTGGTGATGGTCGAAATGGATCCGCTTCCACACCTTGGCGGTCAGCGGCGAGCGATAGAGATACTGCCCGTGCAGCACGAAGCGGTGCAGCAGATACCAGGCCAGCGGATAGACCAGGGCCGCGAACACGCCGGCGGCGACCAGCGGCAGCCAGCCTTCGAACCAGAGCGCGGCGAGCCACAGGCTGACGCCCGCGAAGCCGAGATAGATCAGCACGGCGTAATAGCTGAAAAACGCAACCATCAGATCGCCCAGGGACATGCGGGCGAGATTGTGGGTTCGGTTCTTCCAGAAGCCCCAGCGGACCATGCGGACTCTTTGCTTTCGGCGGTAATTACAGTGTCGAATCTGGGCCGCAATCTAAGCGAATCAAAGATTTATCGCAAGTTGAGCGACCTTGGGCGGACCTCAGGCGGAACGTGGGGCGGCCGGGCGGTCATGGGCCAGGATCCAGGCCGTGCGCAAGCCGTGATAGACGCAGGTGGCGGCCTGCCAAAGCACGATCAGGTAGATCGTCTCCGGTCCCAACCCGATCGCATAACCGACTGTAAATAAAGGTAAGTTTATGTTGCGGCGGGAGATGAAGGTGCGCACGAACCCGTCCATCGCGGCATGGGTGTGGAGGCCGCGCCCGAAGCGGGTCGGATAGATTTTCAGGATCAGCCGGTCGATCACGTAGAGCGCCAGCATCAGCAAAGAGGCCAGAAACACCGGCGACCAAACGTCGCCGTTTGCAAGGCCATAGGCCCAGGCGCAGTACCAGAACGGCGGATGCACCAGGTCGAGGCCGTGATCCAGCACGTTGCCCAGCTTGGAATCCGTGAAGGTCAGCCGCGCCAGCTTGCCATCGACAGAATCGAGCACGCTCATCCCGTAGGCGCACAGGAACCCGGCGAGGAAATGTCCGCCCGCGAACAGCGGCACGGCGGCGAAGGTGAGGACGATCGAGATGATCGTCACCCAGTTGGGATGAATGTGGGCGCGCGCCAGTGGGCGCACCATCAGCCAGACCAGGGGCGGATAGACGTACTTAGTGAAGAAGTCGGTCGAGCCCTTGTAGTTCGACCAGAACAGGAATCGCTCGACCTTGGGGCGCTCTTCCGCGCTGTCGATGCGGAACAGATAGAAGGGCAAGGTGCGGCGCAGGTTGCGGATGAAGCCGGGAAACTCCGCCTGAGTCAGCCGGGGAAGGGAAGCGGGCATGGCGCCGCGCAGATCGGCCGCGTTCGGATCGAGCGAACCGGGATCGGCGATCCAGGCCATTGCGGCGGCGCCGTCCTCGGCCGCCAGGTCGCCGTCTTGTGTCGTCATGAAATCGTACAGCCTGGCATCGACCAGCGAGCGCGCATCCAGCGCCAGAACACGGCGCGCGACCGCGCTCTTCGCGAGGCGCTGCGCCACGCTTCCGCCGTT
>DASYRS010000407.1:0-7100 GCA_036004205.1 Dongiaceae bacterium | reverse complement strand
TTCCGCCGCTGACGCGACATCTCGATGCGCACTACGCCGCGATCACGCTGACCGACCGCATCTGGCATCCGTACAGCCTCGGCCGCGAGCGCATCCTCGACGCGGTCGAGATGATCTGCATCGCGCGCGGCATCAGCAAGGAGCAGTTGGCGCGCGAGCCGAGCCTGTTCTCGATCGTCAACAGCAACTCGCCGCTGCGCCTCGACACCCCGATGCTACAAGGCCTGATGGCGATGGCGGAGCACGGGCAGCCGGTGGTACTGACGCCGTTCACGCTGTCGGGCGCGATGGCGCCGGCGACCATCGCCGGCGCGCTCGCGCTGCAGAATGCCGAGGCGCTGGCCGGCATCAGCTTCATCCAGATGATCAATCCCGGCGTGCCCTGCGTCTATGGCGGCTTCACCTCCAACGTCGACATGAAGAGCGGCGCGCCGGCCTTCGGCACGCCGGAATATACCCGTGCTGCCATGGCGGGCGGCCAGTTGGCGCGGCGCTACAAGCTGCCGTTCCGCTCCAGCAACGCCTGCGCCGCCAACGCGGTCGATGCGCAAGCCGCCTATGAATCCGAGATGTCGCTGTGGGGCGCGGTGATGGGCCACGCCAACCTCATCCTGCACAGCGCGGGCTGGATGGAAGGCGGCCTGGTCGCCTCGTTCGAGAAGATGGTGGTGGACGCGGAGATGATCCAGGGCATGGTGGAGTTCATGCGGCCGCTGGAAGTGAACGACGACACGCTCGCCGTCGATGCCATCAAGGAAGTCGGGCCGGGCGGCCACTTCTTCGGCTCGCCCCACACCATGACACGCTACGAAACTGCGTTCTACGCGCCGATGGTCAGCGACTGGCGCAACTACGAGACCTGGCGCCTGGCCGGCGCGGTCGAAGCGCCGCAGCACGCTAACGCGATCTGGAAGCAGTTGCTGGCGGAATACACCCCGCCGCCGATCGACCCCGGAATCGACGAGGCGCTCAAGGAATACGTCGCCAAGCGCAAGGCGGAAGGCGGCGTGCCGGGGTATTAGCTAGGGCGTGCTAAGCTCACCTTGGCCTGGGGCAGTCAGTTGCCTGGCCAAGGAGCCCGCACATGAGCCCGCAGATCGCACTCCTGATCGAGCGCATCAAGTCGTTGGAGGCCGAGCTGGACGCCGAGCTGGCGAAGCGCCGGGCCGGGCTGCGCATCGGCATCGAGCATGGCAGGATCGTCTTCGAGCAGGAGTTGCTGCGCCGGCATCGTGAACTGCAGGTCAAGCTCGCCAGCTATCTGCTGAACGCGCGGCCGCTTGTGATCCTGACCGCGCCGGTCATCTACTCGCTGATCGTTCCGTTCGTGCTGCTCGACCTGTTCATCATGCTGTATCAGGCCGTTTGCTTTCCGGTCTATGGCATCCCAAGGTGTCGCGTGGCGACTATTTCGTCTTCGACCGGGCGCATCTCGCCTATCTCAATGCCATCGAGAAACTCAATTGCGCCTACTGCACCTACGCCAACGGCGTCATCGCCTATGTCCGCGAGGTCGCATCGCGCACAGAGGAGTATTGGTGTCCGATCAAGCATGCCAAGCGGGTCGTCGGAACGCATGCACGCTACGCCGGCTTTGAGGATTACGGCGACGCCGAGGCTTATCGCGCCCAGTTGGAAGGACACCGGGCCTCGCTGAAAAAGGAGGATGAGCCGCGCCCCTAGCGGCCGTGTGCGAGCGGTCTTAGGCCGCCTGCTGTGCCGGCGCTTTGATCTCGGCTGGATGCACCATCGGCTCCTTGGGACGCAGGAACCACTTGCCGAAGACCTCGGCATAGCCGCTGAGACGGTAATAGCCTTGCTCGGGCGACAGGTGCGTCTTCTCCGCCTCGTATTGCTTGCGCCGCTGGTGCCAGACCAGGCGCGGATGACGGTGATGGATCAGATGCAGGTTGTTGTAGAGGAACAGCCAGCTCCAGAAGAAATTGGATTCGCAGATCACGGTGCGCTGCTGCACCGGCCCAGCCGCGCGATGCTCCGCATAGGAGCGCACCAAGGTCAGCGCCGTGCCGGGATAGGCGAAGAACAGGACATAGGCCCAGAGCGGGATATCGCACACCACCAGCGCCCAATAGAGCACTGCGGCAGCGGCCGGCAGATGCCACAGCAGCGGGCGCAGCCGGCGCCAGTGCCGGTCGCGCACGGCCAGCACCTTCTCGCGCCAGGCGAAGAAGCAATAGTACGCGGGGCCGAACAGCATCCGCCCACCGAGGCTGCGCATCGTGTTGCGCACCAATAGCCGCAGCGGCGACATCGCCACGATCTGCTCGGCGGTCAGATAGTTGGATTCGGGATCCAGCTCCGGGTTGGTCAAATTCTCGTCGATATGATGCGTGCGGTGCGTCAGGCGGTAGCTGAGATAGGGCAGCCAGAGCCACAGCGGCCAGCCGACGATGAAGGAATTGACCGCTTCCCACTTGGTCGGGAAACCGTGCGTCGCCTCGTGCTGCAGCGATCCGTGCATGCACACGATGATCCCGCCCAGCGGCAGCACCAGCCACCAGGGCATGTCGTGGTAGTGCAGCGTCACGATCGCGAACGCGGAATAGACGCCGATCGCGAGAAAAAGAGTGGGCCAATCGATGAAAAAGCTGGATGCGTCCGAGGCGGACGCGGATGACGAGGTGGGCGGGACGGTGGACATCTGCAGCTTGGGTCCGGAATCTATGCTACCTGTATATACAAGTTGACGGCCCCCGCCAAGACGGTCAGGGGCCGAAACCGGACGTATTTATGACGACGAAGCGTTAACATCCCGGATATGTAGGATTGAAGGCGCAAAGGAAGGTTCTCCGTATGTTGCAGGGACGGTGTTTATGCGGGTCCATCCGCTACCGCTATGGTGGCGATCACAGCGCGCTGACGGTCTGTCATTGCGGCATGTGCCGGCGCTGGCACGGCTCGCTCGGCGCCTATGTCGGCGGCAAGCCGGGCGACTACCAGCTGGAAGGGGCGGAGCATCTGCGCTGGTACGGCTCTTCGCCGGAGGCGGAGCGTGGCTTCTGCGCGCTGTGCGGATCCAAGCTGTTCTGGCGCTTCAAGGACGGCACGGCCATGGACGTCACCGCGGGATCGCTGGACCAGCCGACCGGCCTTGCCACCACCGCGCATATCTGGGTCAGGGACAAGGGCGACTATTACGGCCTGCCTGAGGATGCGCCGTGCTTCGTGCAATCGGCAGGCGAGGCGCCGCAGCGGGCCGATCCCAATCCACCGGCGGCAAAGGACATCGCGACGCATCACGGACGTTGCCTGTGCGGCGGTATCTCTTTCGACATACGTGACAAAATGCGCGATGTGGTGTGGTGCCATTGCGGCCAGTGCCTGCGTTGGCACGGACATTTCGGCGGCTATAGCGCCGGCACCTGGCCGAACATGGCGGTGCGGGGGGCCGGCAAGATCACCTGGTACGATTCCTCCGACACCGCGCGGCGCGGTTTCTGCCGCGACTGCGGCTCCAGCCTGTTCTGGGAGGCGGCGCATCGCCAGTATGTTTCGATCGCCGCCGGCGCGCTCGACCTGCCGACTGGCCTCGTCACCGCGCGGCACATCTTTGTCGAGAGCAAGGGCGACTATTATCGCATCGGCCCGGGCGTCGCGCAGTCGGCCGGCACGATGGCCGCCAACCCCGTGACGTTCTGATCGGACTACCCACCATGCGCGCGATGATCTCGATGTACGACATGCCGGAACGCCGCCCGGCGATCGAAGCCTGGTGGACGGGCTTGGCGCGGCATTGGCGCGCCGCCGGCCTCGACGGTATTCCGGATAGCGCGCACATGCCGGACGACCTCTACGCGCTATGGCTGTCACCGGACCTGTTTGTCGCGCAGACCTGCGGCTATCCGCTGACGCACGAACTGAAGGATCGCGTGACGTTGGTTGCCACGCCCTGTTACGCGGCCGATGGCTGCGTGGGTTCGAGCTATTGCAGCATGATCGTGGTGCATCGGGAGTCCGGTCTTGGCGGCCTGGATGACGTGGCGGGCAAGATCGCTGCCATCAACGGCTATGATTCGCAGTCGGGTTGGAACGCGCTGCGCCACAGCCTGATCGGCAAGGGCGCACCGGCGCGCATCGTGGAAACCGGCGGCCATCGCAGGTCGATCGCGGCGGTGCGTGACGGGCGGGCCGACGTGGCTGCCATCGATTGCGTGACGTACGCCACGCTCCAGTTGTTGGCGCCGGACGAGGTCGTGCCCCTGCGCGTGATTGCCAGGAGCGCGAGCGCGCCGGGTCTGCCCTATGTCACGCGCCGCGATATCTCCGCCGCCGACCTGCAAAAACTCCGCGCGGGCTTGCTAGCGGCGATGGCTGATCCGGCATTGGCGGAGCCGCGGTCCGCGCTGCTGATCGCCGGCATCGAGATCGTGCCGCTGCAGGCCTATGACCGCATGCTGGAGATGGAGCGCGCGGCGCTGCCGGTGAGCCAGTGACGGCCGAAACTCGTCACTCCGCCTTGCTGCCCAGCCTGGCGATCATCCTGTCGGCGGTGTTCTGGGGCTCCATGTGGATGCCGCTGCATGCCGCCTACGGGACAGGGCTGTCCGGTGCGTGGGTTGCGTGGCTGATCTATGGCGTGCCGGCGGTCCTGGTGCTGCCACTCATCCTGCGCGACCGCGGGCGCGGCTTGATGGCGGGCGGCTGGCCGTTGCTCTGGCTAGGCGTCTCGACCGGCATCTGCAACTATCTCTACGCCGCCAGCGTGGTCTATGGCGACGTCGCGCGCATCGTGCTGCTGTTCTATGTCAATCCGGTGTGGAGCGTCCTGCTGGAGCGGATGATCCTGAAGACGCGCATCACGCCGGGCCGCAGCGCGGCGCTGGCGGTCGGCCTCATCGGCATGTTCATCCTGAATTACGACGGCGAAGGCCTGCCGCTGCCGCGCACGATCGCGGAATGGGGTGGGCTCGCCGCCGGCTTCTGCTGGGCAATCGGGCTGGTCACGATGCGCATGACGCCCGAGGTCGGCATGGCGGAGAAGGCGTTCCTGCAATATGTGACCGCGATGATTTTCGGCGGAGCGGTGCTCGCGCTCGGCATATTCCCCGTTCAGACGGATTGGTCGGCGGTCGATTGGCCGGCCGCCATTCTCTGGATCGCAATCGTGGCCGGCATCTGGGTGGTGCCGGGATTGCTGCTGAGCTTCTGGGCGGCGGCCCGCCTCTCGCCCACCCGTGCCAGCATGCTGTTCATGGCGGAGGTCGTGGTGGGCGTTGTTACCGCCGCGATCTGGACCGACTATCCATTCGGCTGGCGCGAGGCGATCGGCGGCCTTGTCATCGTCTCCGCCAGTGTGCTGGAAATAGTGTTCGGCGCGCACGCACCGACGGCCGCGAAGACGACGGGAGAGACGGGCACGGCATGAACATCCACCATTTCGACGCGCGCGGCATGAAATGTCCCTTGCCGGTCCTGAAGGCGCGCAAGCTGATGAGGGACCTCGCCAACGGCGACGTGCTGGAAGTCCACGCGACCGATCCCGGCGCGCCGGGCGATTTCAAGCATTTCTGCGATACCACCGGCCACCGGCTGCTGGATAGCAAGGAGGCGGACGGCGTGTTCGTAATCCGGATCGAGACGGTGCGAGCGAGTGATTGACCGTACCAAGCGGTCAGTTGGTGGCGGTCAGTTCGTCGTCGTCTGCTGCGGCTCAGGGGCCGGGGCTGCTTCGCCCTCGGCCTTGCGCAATTCGGCGAACGCGGCTTCGGCACCGGGGTGGAGCGGCACGCTGATGCGGTCGATATCGAGGCGGATCTTGCCGGGATCAGCGGGGGCCTCGCCCTTCGCCGCGCTGTGCCAGAGAGCCCTGGCAAGGCCGTTGGCGAGTTCGGTCGAGAGCGATGCGCGCACCACCAGAACGGCCGGCAGCGATAAAGTCGGCGTCGCATCGCCCCCGGAATATTGCTGGTGCGGGATCCAATCGGCGACCACGTAGGCGCTCTTGTTGTCGTCGGAAACCTGGGCGCCGAGCAGGCGGTAATTGCCGGTATGCATCAGCGCCGCGACGTCGGCGCTCGGCAATTGCGCGACCAGCACCAGCGCGTCGATCTTGCCGTTCAGCAGGTCCTGGGCGGCCGTCTCCGGATCGCCGGTCACCAGTTTCGTCTTCTTGTCGCTGATCCCGGCGGCGCGCAGCAGGAACCGCGCGGTCACCGCATTGTCGGAATCCTTGACACCGATCGCGATGCGCTGCCCGCTCAGGGCCGAGAGATTCTCGAACCGCGCTTCCCTCGCGACCAGCACATGCAGGACCATCTGCCCGACATTGGCGATGGCGCGCAAATCCTCCATGGGCCCCGATTTCTTGAACGGACCGGTCCCTTGCCGGGCCGCATCGGCGATATCGGCCGAGACGATCGCGGATTCCATCGTCCCGCCCTCGACCGATTGCAGGCCGTCCACCGGATCGGCGGTGGTCTGCGCCAGGCCGATCAGGCCTTCGACACCGCAGGGGCCGTCATTGTCGCACTGGCGCGAACCGGGCGGATTGCTGATGGCACCGGCGACCTGGCCGGCCAGGTCGTAAAGCGTGGAGCCTGGAGCGCCGGCGCCGATGCGGAAATAGGCGATTTCCTGAGCGAAAACCGCGTCGATCGCCGAGCCGGGAAGGAAATAGATCGCAAGAGAGAACATGCCGGCGGCCAATGCACCGCCCAGCCAGATCATCCCGGCCCTCATGCCCGAAGCGACCTTTAGCGCCCTCACAGCACAATCCTCAAAGAATGCCCGACCTCAATATTCGACTCGGGTCATTCGTGATTTTCCAAACTTACGTCCCGAGTCGCCGCTCCGCCATACGCCAAACGGCAAATATTCGCGATTTCAAGACATTGTGTGACCATTCTCACGCACCTGGCGGCTCCGGGGCATTCCGGCCCGGCGGCTTCGGCAATCAAATTGCGCGACTTGGTGTGAGCCCGTCGCGGAGCCGATTGGCCGGGTCGCGCCCAGACCTTCCCGGACGCGGTACGGTCTGCTAACACCCAAGCTCGATGATTGCGACCGGTCGCGCTAAGGATCAGTAAATGAACGCGGATTTATCACAGCGTCGGCGCAATTTGCGGCGCCTGTTGCGGCCG
>DASYRS010000406.1:0-6136 GCA_036004205.1 Dongiaceae bacterium | reverse complement strand
CCTTGCGCGTGCGCATGCCGCATCTGACGGCATGGCTGAAAAGCGCGGCGCCCGACGTCGTGCTGCTGCCGGAGATCAAGTGCCTGGACGAGGACCTGCCGCGCATGGAGATCGAGAGCCTGGGCTATCAGGTCTCCGCGGTCGGAATGAAGGCGCGCCACGGCGTCGCGCTGCTGTCGCGCGCCAAGCACACGGTCGAGCTGCGCGCCCTGCCCGGCGACGACACCGACGCCGAGGCGCGCTATCTCGAGGCGGTGATCCACGTCCCTGCTCCGCACGACCGGCCGGTGCGCGTCGCCAGCATCTACCTGCCGAACGGCAATCCGATCGACACCGAGAAGTTTCCCTATAAGCTGCGCTGGATGGATCGGCTCAATCGCCACGCGCGCGATCTGCTGGCGCGCGAGGAGATCGTGGTGCTGGGCGGCGATTTCAACGTCTGCCCGAGCGACGAGGATGTGTTCGACGTGGTGGCGATGGCGGATGATGCGCTGTGCCAGCCGGAAACGCGGCGGCGGTGGCGGGAGCTCGGCAATCTCGGCTATGTCGACGCCCTGCGCGCGCTCTATCCGAGCGGCCGGCATTACACGTTCTGGGACTACCAGAACATGAGTTGGCCACGTAACGAAGGCTTGCGCATCGATCACCTGATGCTCTCGCCCCAAGCCGCCGATCTGCTCGAAGCGGTCGGCATCGACAAGGAGCCGCGCAAGCTCGAGCGGCCATCGGACCACACGCCGATCTGGGCGCGGCTGGCCGCTGCCTAGACTAGGTGCCCACTTCGCCACGCCCCCGCGCTATCGCGCGGCTTGAACGGGAGCTTGATGGCGGAGCATGTATTCGCGCCAGAAGGTGAAGATGCCGGCCCCGACAACGATCGCTGAGCCGGCAACGACGTTCCAGGTCAACGTCTCGCCGTAGAGCAGGACGCCGAACAATGAGGCATAGACTAGGCCGAGATAGCTGATCGGCTGCACCGCGGAGGCGTCGACCAATTCATAGGCGCGGATGACCAGGTAGTGGCCCGTCATCCCGGTGATGCACAACAAGCCCATCCAGGCCCGGTCCCACCCTTCGAGATCAGCCCAGAAGAACGGCCCGACCAGGGTCGCCGTCGCAGCGCCGGCGATGCCGATATAGAAGAAGCTGGTTGTCGGCGGGTCGGTGCGGCTGACCAGCCGGGTCGCGATCAGATAGACCGCATACATCACGCAACAGACGACCGGCAGGAGCAGCCACGGATCGAGAAAGCCGCTTGCATCGGGCTTGAGGATCAGCAGCACGCCGATGAGACCGGCGATGATCGCCGACCAGCGCCGCCATCCCACGCGCTCGCCAAGCAGCGGGATCGAGAGCAAGGTGACCAGAATCGGCGTCGCCGACAGGACGGCGGTCGAATGCGCCAAGCCCGCGTGGGCGAAGGCGGTGATGACGACCATGATCTCCACGGCGAGCAGGATGCCGCGGACGATCTGGAGCACCGGCCGCGTCGTGCTGGCCGCCGCTCTTAGACCGCCCCGCTTGCGTGAGGCCAACAATATGCAGAAGGCGCCGAACGCCCAATACCGGATCATGGTGACGAAGATCGGCGGGTAATGGTCGCCGAGATGTTTCGAAACCGCGTCCTGGAGGGAGAAGATCGTCGTGGCGGCGAGGGCGAAGAAATACCCGTGGGCTTTGGACTTCATCCTCGCTTTTTAGCCGCGAAACCGGAACTTGACCACATCCGGGGCTGCGCAACGGCTATGTCGAAATGACGGTCGGTAGCCTTGCGTGCGGAGGCACAGGGCACCGCGTGCGGCCTTTGGCAGGTTACCCGCCGAACGGCTCCGCCAGCGGCATCAGGCGGATGCCTTTCCTGATGCGCTTGTACGGCAGGTCGCGGTTGTCGACCGGGTTGGCGCCGGGCGCGGCGACGATCAGGATCTCCTCGGCGATCGGCTGGAAGTCGGCGCGGAAATGCACCGAGCTCTTGAGCGCCAGGATCTTCTGCTCCTTGGGCTCGATCCCGACATGGCGCAGCATCGCCTGGTCGGCGCATTGCTGCTTGCGGCTGGTCAGCACCACGCGCACGCCGTCCTTCTTCAGCACGGCCATCGGGCCAAGCTGCATGCGATTGCCGCGATAGAACGGCCCGGTCGCCATGAAATTGCCGTCGCCGATCGCTTCCACGGTGAAGGTGCCTTGATAGGGCGGGTTGTTCGCGCCGCCGGCCCAGCCACCGATGGCCAGCGAGATCCGCGCGCCAACACCCGCGCGATGCGCCGCTTCCGCCGACTTCGGATCGCAGAGATTGGCGAACACCGCCCCTTCCGCCCGCCCATCCACCAAGGCGCGCAGCATGCCGACCGTGTCGGACGCGCCGCCCGCGCCGGGATTGTCCTGGGTGTCGGCGAGCACGATCGGCTTGCTCGCGCTGTTGCCCTTGGCGCGCGCATAAGCGACCGCATCGCTGGGCTGCCAGATCTTGCCGGCAAAGGCGGCTTCCTTCGCGTTCACCAATGCAAGCAACCGATCCGCAGACTCATCGGCGGCGCGCTGGCTGGTCGCGTAGGTGACGATCGCCGGGCCGCATTCCGCGATGTCCGCCGGCGGAAAGCCGAAGGCGAAGGAGGTGCTGACCACCTCGCCCGCCTGCGCCTCGGCGACGGCGCGATAGATGCCGCGCGCCGGCTCGATCAGCGTGCATTGCGAGGTCAGCGGCACCAGGAAATCGGTGCGGCGCATGGCCTTGTAGAGCGGCCCCTTCCCCGTCAATCGATCCAGGACGACAGCCGATGCCTCGCCCGATTCCGCCAGGTCGACGTGGGGATAAGTCCGGCATATCACCAGTGCCGAGGCATGCTTCACCATGCGCTCCGTGACATTGGCATGGAGATCGAGGCTGACGACCACCGGCAGGTCTGGCCCAACCTGCTTGCGCAGGCGCTCCAGCAGCTCGCCTTCGCCGTCCTCCTGGTGCTCCGTCACCATCGCGCCGTGCAGGTCTAGATAGATGCCGTCGATCTTGTCCAGCGCCGCGATCCGCTGCAGCAAATCGCCGACGATCTTTTCGTAGGCATCGATCTCGACCTCGGCCGACGGTGAAGCCGAACACCACAAGGTCGGGAGCAATTCATGCCCCTCTTTGCGCGCCTTGGAGACGAAGCCGGCGATCGGCAGGTTGATGCCTTCGAACGCGCTCAGCATCGCATCGCCGCGCGTCAGGCCCGGCCAGCCGTCGGCCATCTCGAAGTCGCGGAAGGTCGCCTTCACCGGCGCGAAGGTGTTGGTTTCGTGCTGAAAGCCGCCGATCGCGAAGCGTGCCATGAACCGTCCTATCCCTGGATCGGCTGATTGGATACACGATCCGGATTGGCGCCCGAAGAGGGAAAATGCACGGCGCAGAGCTTGCCGATCGCCGCGGCCGCGCCGGCGGCGGCCTCGCCCAGATCCGCCTTGCGCATGCGCTGGCGGAACTCATCCACGATGACGCTCCAATGCGCCGGCTCGATCGCCGCGGCGGCGGCACGATCGGGCAGGATTTCCACGTAGCGCTCCGCCCGGCTGACGAACAGCAGGACGGCATTGCGCTCCGGGCTGTTGTCGAGGCCGTGATCCAGGAACGCCGCCCGCGCCGCCCGCCGCGCATCCTTGATCAGCAGCCGCGCCGGCAGCCAGCGCAGCCCGAGATCGAAGCGATCGCACAGCCAGAATGCGAGGATGGCCGCCACGATGGCCGCGCCGGTCAGGATCAACGGGTCGAGGCCCCACCACAGGATCGGCGCGCCGCCTTGGATTGCCGCAAATACGATCGCGGCGGCGATGGCCGCCATGCCGCGATCGTCGCCCGAAGCCGGCAGGATGCAGACCGAGATCTCGGAACTGGTGGCGCTCTCCGCCGCCTTGACGGCTTGCTCGATCCGCTCAGCTTGCTCTTTGTTCAGCATCACCATCGCCCCGACGCGCCCCCACCGCCGAAGCTGCCGCCGCCCCCGCTGAAGCCGCCACTGCCGCCACTGCCGAAGCCGCCGCCGGAATGGCGGTCACTATCGTCGACATAGAGCCAGCCGCCGCTGCTGTTGCGATAGTACCGGTCCCCCCGATTTCTTCTTCGACGTCCAAACTGCCCGACGATCACCAAGACAACGAACAGCCCAATGAACAGGACCGGCGTCCACTGCGACAGCATTTGGCCGACGACTTCGCGCCGCGACGGCGTGAACTCCTCGCCGGTACCGCTGAGAACAGCGATGATCGCATCGACACCGTCCGAGATGCCGCCGGCCATGCTGCCCGACTTGAAGCGCGGCACGATCACGTTGCGGATGATGGCATCGGCGGTGGCATCGGGCAGCGAGCCCTCCAGGCCGTAGCCGACTTCGATCCGCAACTCGCGATCGTTCGGTGCGACCACCAGCAGGACGCCGTTGTCCTTGCCCTTCTGGCCGATGCCCCAGGTGCGGCCGAGGGCCAGCCCCCAATCCTCGATCGGGCTGCCCCGCAGGCTGGGTAATGTCACGACGACGAGTTGGATGGAGGTCTTGGTTTCGAGATTTTGCAGCTTGCCGGTCAAGCGGCTTTCATCGTTGCTGTCGAGGATGCCCGCCTGATCGACCACGCGCCCGGTCAGCGCCGGAACCGGCAGCGTGTCGGCGAGCGCCTGCGGCGCGATCAGCACCAGCAGTGCGATCGCCAGCAACCGCGGCAATGGTGCCATCCGCCCGAGCATCATTGGCTGGTGGTGCCGAAATCGACCTTGGGCACGCCGGCCGCCTCCGCGTCTTCTGCCTGGAACTGCGCCATTTCCTTGGCATCGGGATAGAACCAGGAAGCCCACCAGCGGCCGGGGATTGTCTTCAGCTCCGTGTTATAAAGCCGGACCGCGTCGATGAAATCGCGGCGCGCGACCGCGATGCGGTTCTCGGTGCCCTCGAGCTGAGCCTGAAGGGTCAGGAAATTCTGGTTCGCTTTCAGTTCCGGATATTGCTCCACGACGACCATCAGCTTGGACAAGGCCGCAGTCAGCGCGCCCTGGTTGGCCTGGAATTGCCGCATCGCTTCCGGATTGGTGAGGATGTCGGCGGGAATCTGCGTCTGCGCCACCTTGGCCCGCGCATTGACCACCGCCTCCAGCGTTGAGCGCTCGAAATTGGCGGCCGCCTTCACGGTCTCGACCAGGTTGGGGATGAGATCGGCGCGGCGCTGATACTGGTTCAGCACCTGGGCCCACGAGGCCTTGGCTTGTTCCTCGTAGCTCGGGATCGCATTGATTCCGCAGCCCGACAGCAGCGCTGCCGTCGCGATCAACAGCAGCGCCGCGACTCTACGCAATGGCATTCGTGATTCTCCGTCAGCGAACATTCATCTTTGTCGTACGGGGCGCGGTTCCGGTTCAACGGGAACGGCGCCCTGCTGAACCGCGCCGGGATCGGGCGACCGCTCCGACACCGGCTGGAGCGGCTCCTGGAACAGATAGAACTTGTCGACCGGCGACATGTCGGTGATGAGGAAGGAGAATTGCGCGGAATCCCCCGGCGGCACCGACTTGCCGGAGAAGCCGAGCGTATCCTGCGGCTCGTCGAACCGCTGCAGGTCCGGGAACGAGCTGGCGGTGAAGGCGCCGGCGAGCACCGTGTTCTGGGCGAAGCTCAGTCCGTCCTCATAGGGGCTGTGACGCGTCTCCACCTCGCGCAATTCCATCTGGTAGTTCTGCCAGATGTCCTGGCTGCGGTTGAAGACGATCTTGGTGACCGCGACCCCGGCGATGTGATGCGTGCCGATCCGGTTGCCGACCTGCTTCAGGCCACGGATGACGAGCACGGCCTGGCGCGGGCCGACCACGTCCTCGATGATGACATAGGGATCGTCCAGCGAGCCGCGCCCGGTTACCGCCTTCAGCGTGAAGCCGCCGCCCTCGTCGCTGAAGGACAGCCCCTCCTGGGTGATTTCCGTGCCCAGCGCCGCTCCGGCCCAAAGCAGGCCACAGAGCACCGACGCGGCAAGAGGGAGTGCGCGCATGCGGCCATTATGGCCGTGCCGCCGCGTTGCCGTAAAGCCGCAGGCGGCGAGAGGCGATCAAAGTTCCGTAAGCCCCTTCCGGCTCGTTCCTCCTCCCCCAACATGGGGGAGGTCAGGGAGGGGGAAGCTGCGTTTC
>DASYRS010000405.1:0-12901 GCA_036004205.1 Dongiaceae bacterium | reverse complement strand
TCACCACGATGGCGAGGCCGCCGAGGCCGGTGAACACTTCGAGCAGGCTGCCCTGCAGCGTCAGCTCGCGATAGAACGGCAGCCGCAGCTGCACATGCCGTTCCGACAGCGCATCGAGTTGCCGGGTGCGCGTCCGCTCCTGCTGGAACGCGACGATCTCGCCCAGGCCTTGCACCGAATCGACCGCGAAGGCGCCAAGCTCGCCGGCGGCCTCGCGCGCTTCCGAGCCGAGCCGGTCGACCTTGCCGCGCAGCAGGAAAGGGCAGAGCCCGACCGCCGCCAGGAACGGCAGCAGCGCCAAGGGCAGCCAGAGCGAGCTCGCGCCCAGCACCACCAGCACCACGACCGGCACCAGGATCGCGACGAAGGCGGGCGCGACGGTGTGGGCGAAGAAATACTCGACCAGCTCGATATCGTGGGTGGCGAGCGCCATCAGATCGCCGGTGCGACGGCGCACCAGATAGGCCGGCGCCAGCGCATCCAGCTTGCGGAACACGTCGAGGCGCATCTCCGCCAGCAGGCGGAACGCCATGTCGTGCGCGATCCAGGATTCCAGCCAATGGAGCAGGCCGGACAACGGCGCCAGCACGGCCAGCGCCCACAGCCAATGGCCATAGGGCATGCCGTGCTTGAGGTCGAACACCACCAGGGCGCTGAGGATCCCGACGCCGATGAACGCGACCACGCGCAGCACGCCGAACAGGAAGGTGGCGGCGAGCCGGCCCTTCCAGCGCATCACCAGTGTCATCAAGGCCGCGATCAGCTGCAGCCAGTTCAGCCCCTCCGCCTTGATGATGCCCTCGGTGATCGGCTTGGCGCCGGCATCGGGGATATGAGCGATCATTTCCGGCGCGGCCTCGACCGACGTCGCCGCGTCGATGAGCGCGCTACCGCCGGCTTCGCGCGCCTGTTCCGCCATCAACTGCGCGTAGATGCCGTTCGTCTTCATCAGGCTGTCGTGGCGGCCGCTTTCGACCACCCGGCCGTGCGAGAGCACCAGAATGCGGTCGCAATCGATCACGCTGGAGAGGCGATGCGCGAAGATCAGCGTGGTGCGCCCGCGCATCAGCCGGTCGAGCGCGCTCTGGATCACGGCCTCGTTCTCCGCATCGACCGCCGACAGCGCCTCGTCCAAAACCAGGATCGGGGAATCGCGCAGGATGGCGCGCGCGATCGCGATGCGCTGGCGCTGCCCGCCGGACAGCTTGATGCCACGCTCGCCGATCACGGTGTCGTAGCCATTGGGCAGGGCCGCGACGAAGTCGTGGATGTTGGCGGCAGCCGCGGCAGCGCGGATGTCGGCGCCGGTCGCGTCGGGCCGGCCCATGCGGATGTTGGCTTCGACCGTGCCGTGAAACAGGAACGTGTCCTGGTTGACAACCGAGATCATGGACCGGATCTGGTGGAACGAGAGCCCACGCAGATCGTGACCACCGAGGCGGATCGCACCGTGTTCCGGATCGTAGAAGCGCAGCAACAGCCGCACGATCGAGGATTTGCCGCCGCCGGACGCGCCGACAATGCCGACCCGCTCGCCGGCAGCGACCGCGAAATCCAATCCGTCATGCACCAGGCGCCCGGTGCCGGGGTAGCGAAACCGCACCTGCTCGAACGCGATGCTGGGCGCCAAGGGCTGCGGCAGCACAGCCGCGGGCCCATCCTCGATCAGCGGCCGGCTGTCGAAGATCTGATACAGGCCCTGCGCCGCCGACATGCCGACCATGCCCTGGTGCAAAACGGTGCGCAGCTCGCGCATCGGGCGGAAGATCTCGATCCCCAGCATCAGGACGATCAGCAGCGCCGACAGCTCCATGGTGCCGGCCTCGACCCGGAACGCGCCGAGCGCGAGGGCGGCCGCCGCGCCACAGGCGATCGCGCTGTCGGTGATGCCGCGCGCCAGCACGTTGGTCGCCAGCACCCACATGGTGCGCTGGAACAGGTCCTTCGCCTCGCGCTCCAGGTGATCGCCGCGCGCCTTGCTCTGGCCGAATGCCTTCAGGGTCGCGAGGCCCTGGATCGAATCGAGGAATTCCGCGGCGAAGGTCGCATAGGCGCGCTGGCGGTCGAGCGAGCGCGCGACGTCGAACTTGTGCCACAAGGCCGGCGCGAACAGGGCGATCAGCGCGAACGCCAGCATCACGCCGGCGACCGGCAAATCTATGAACGCGATCGCGGCGAAGATGAGGATCGGCGAGAGGAGAGAGATCAGAAACTGCGGCAGGAACTGGCCGAAATAGGTCTCGAGCTGCTCCACCCCGTCGATCAGCGACAAAGTGAGCGCGCCGGAGCGCTGGCGCCCGACCACGCCCGGGCCGAGCGCGGCGATCTTTTCGTAGATCGTGCGGCGCAGGACGACCTGGACTCGCGACGCGGTCTCGTGGGCGATCATGGCGCGCCAATGTTCGAAGGCGCCGCGCAGCACCATCACCAGTGCAATCGCGATGGTCGGGAGCAGCAGCTCCTCCAGGCTCCGTCCCGCGAACAAGGCGCCGATCAGCCAGCCCAGCAGACCCAGCCGCGCGACGCCGAGCGCGCTTGCCACCAGCCCGATCAGGACGGTCCAGAGGATGCGCAGCCTGACCCCTTTGGTGAATGTCCACAGGCGTGGTTCGATATGCATGACCGGGATCCTCGACGACAGGCAGGATGCCACACTAGACTGAACACAAACGTTCCGCATTCGACAAAACGGAGCAACGCATGTACATTATTGAACATAGGCTCCTGACACATCCGGGCAGGCTGTCATGAATTGGGACGATCTCCACGTGTTTCTGACGCTGGCGCGCGCGGGCAAGCTGACCGCGGTCGCAAGGCAGCTCGATGTCAGCCATCCGACGGTCGCGCGCCGGGTGAAGGCGCTGGAGGATTCGATCGGCGCGCGGCTATTCGACCGGCTGCCCGACCGCTACGTGTTGACCGAAGCCGGCGAGGGCCTGCTGGCCGATGCCGAAGCGATGGAGCGCGCCGCCGATTCCATCCATCGCCGCAGCGCCGGCCTCACCGATCCCGCGCACGGCACGGTGCGGCTGTCCGCCAATGAGGCGATGACGGGGTTCCTGGCGAGCCACCTGCCGCGGCTACGGCACAATCTGCAATGCGTCGAGTTCGAGCTGATCGCCAGCCACATGCTCGCCAACCTGTCGCGGCGCGAAGCCGACCTGCTGATCCGCGAGCAGGTGCCCGATCTGGCCAGCCTCGTCACCCGGAAGCTCGGGCGGGTCGCCTATGCGATCTACGGGCATGCCGGCCTTGTCGCCACAAATCTCACGCGCGACAAGATGCGACGCATGGCGTGGGTCGGGTTCGATGAGGATCACACCTACATGCCCGGGCAAAGCTGGGTGCTGGAGCTGCTGGAGGGGGCAAAGCCCGCGATGCGCGTCAACAACTGGCTGGTGCTGCACGATGCGGTGCGCGGCGGCGCCGGCCTCGCCGTGCTGCCCTGCTATCTCGGCGATACCGACCCAACCTTGCGCCGCATCGGGCCGGTCCTGAAGGACGTGTGGGCGGACCAATGGCTGCTGGTGCATCGCGATCTGCGCGAGCTCGCGCGCGTGCGCCGGGTCATGGATGTCTTGGTCGCCTTGTTCCAGGAGCAGAAATCACTGCTCGAAGGCAAGATTGGCGCCCACTAGCGGGGCCGGATCCGGATAGCGATCCTCCACCACCAGAACCCAGGGCCGGTCGCCGGATTTGGGCAGCAGGCCGTCGGCGCCGATCTGGCGCACGGTCTTGGAGACGGAGTTGCGCACGTTGCCGCCGATGCTTTCGAGCCGCCCATCCGCATTGAACACCACCAGGTCGCAATGCATGGTCGTGCCGTCGGGAATGCTGTTGTAGGCGGGGATGCTGGCGCCGGCGCGGGTCGCGCAGACGAGGTCGCCGGGCGCGGGCTGAACAGCCTGGCATCGCGCAGGGCAAAGCGCGCATTCGGATCGGTCTCGCCGGCGGCAATGGCGCGCAGATAATCGGCATGCAGGCCGCTCGGCGTGAACAATTCCGGCGGCACCCCGGCTTCCAGCATCAGCCAGGAGATGAAGGCCGCGGACCATGGCTTGTCGCAATCGTAGCCCGACCAATCCTCGGCGACGCTGCGCCAATACTGACCGATGCGGGGCGAGCCGCGCCGCTCTTCCTCCCAGATTCCGACGGGGTCGATGCGCTCGCGCCCGTTCTCCAGATAAACGATCTGGCCGCCGAACGCATTCCATTCCGCGTCGGCCAACCGTAGGATGTTGCCCTTGACCAAAGCGGGATCGACCGGCGGGCGACGCACCGCGGGCTGGACCGCGCAAGCCGCCAGCGCCGAGCCCAACAGTGCCATCAGATAGAATCGCCGCCACGTTCCGCTCATGATTCTCCTCCCCCGCAACCCTCCGCCGCAAACTTTGGGCAGACTGTCATGAAGCTGCGCATTTTGGCAGTGGGCCGGGCAAGGAGCGGCCCCGAGTCGGCGCTGATCGCGGAATACCAGAAGCGCCTGCATTGGCCGCTGGCGATCGAGGAGGTCGAGGAAAAGCGGCCCTTGTCGGGCGCTGAATTGAAGGCGCGCGAAGGGGCCTTGCTGCAGGCGGCCATCGACCGCGCCGCCAAGGCGGGGGGCAAGCCGATCCTGGTCGCCCTGGACGAACGGGGCAAGATGCTGGGCAGCCGCGACTTCGCCGCCCGGCTGAAGGCCTGGGAGGAGCAGGGCGCACCCGAAATCCTGTTCCTGCTGGGCGGGGCGGACGGGCTGGCGCCCGAAATCCGCGACCAGGCCACCTTTGTGCTATCGCTGGGCCAGATGACTTGGCCGCACCTGCTGGCGCGTGCGATGCTGGTGGAGCAGATCTATCGTGCGCAACAGATCCTGGCGGGGCATCCCTATCATCGCGATTGAGGGCAAAATGACAGGTTGGGGAAGACATCACATGCGCCACCTGCTGGCGGGGCTGGCGCTGGCCGCGGCGACAATGCTGGCCGGGTGCATCGCCGAGTCGGAGCAACCGGTTGCCGCCGCCGATCCGTCCAAGAGCGACCCGCGGCTGTGGGGCTCGTGGTTGTCGGAGGAGGAAGACGGCTACATGATCGCCCACGTGTTCGCGACCGATAAGGGCGCCTTGCAGATCGCCCTCGCGGAACATGACGTCGAAGGCATCGGCAAGATCGACACCTATGACGCCCATGTCACGCAATTGCCGTCGGGCGATTATCTGAATATCAAGGGTGCGGAAACTGAAGACGGCTATGTGTTCATCAAATACAAGTTCGATGGAACGAATCAGCTGACGGTCTGGTCGACGCAAAATGACATGCTCGTCCAGGCAGTGAAGGACGGCAAGCTGCCCGGCACGACCAAGGAGGAAGGCGGCGACGTCGACGTGCGCATCACCGCCAGTTCGGAGCAGTGGCAGGCGTTCCTCGCCAAGGCGCCGGCGGAATTCTTCGGCGAGCCCACCAGCTTCAAGCGGATCGGGCCGGCCTATGTGGAACAACAGTGACGATTAGCGAGCGATGACCAGCCCAAGCAAGCGACCCAAACCGGTAGTCCTGTGCATCCTGGATGGCTGGGGCCATCGCCCGCAACATGAGGACAACGCGATCGAGCAGGCGCGGACGCCGAATTGGCATGCGATGATGCGCGAATGCCCGCATGCTCTGATCGATGCATCGGAGCTGCATGTCGGCCTGCCGCAGGGGCAGATGGGCAATTCCGAAGTCGGCCACATGAATCTCGGCGCCGGCCGGGTGGTGATGCAGGACCTGCCGCGCATCGATCTGGCGGTCGCCAACGGCGAACTCGCCGGCAATCCGCTGCTGCACGATTTCATCGGCAAGCTGAAACAGAGTGGCGGCACCTGTCACCTGATGGGCCTGCTGTCGCCCGGCGGCGTGCATTCGCACCAGTTGCACCTGATCGCGCTGGCGAAGATCGTCAGCGGCGCCGGCATTCCGGTCGCGCTCCATGCCTTCCTCGACGGCCGCGACACGCCGCCCAGCAGCGCTAGGCAATATGTGACGGAAGTTGCCGGCGCGCTCAGCAGTCTTGCCAAGGTGCGGTTCGCCACCATCGGCGGGCGCTATTTCGCGATGGACCGCGACAAGCGCTGGGAGCGAGTCGAGCTCGCCTACAATGCCTTCTTCGGCGAAGCGCCGTACACCGCGCCGAACGCGGTAGCGGCGGTCGAGGCGGCCTATGCGCGCGAGGAGACCGACGAGTTCGTGAAGCCAACGCTGATCGAAGGCTTCGCCGGCATCAAGGATGGCGACGGATTGCTGATGGGGAATTTCCGCGCCGACCGCGCGCGGCAGATCCTGACGACCTTGCTGGACCCGGCCTTCGACGGCTTCAGGCGCAAGTATGCGGCGAAGTTTGCGGCGACCTTGGGCATGGTGGAATATTCCAGCGCGCTCGCCAAATTCATGCCCTGTCTGTTTCCGCCGGCCGAGCTTGGCGACACGCTGGGCGAGATCGCGTCCAAGGCGGGCCTCAAGCAACTGCGGATCGCGGAGACCGAGAAATACGCGCATGTCACCTTCTTCTTCAATGGCGGGGAAGAGCGCCTGTTCCCGGGCGAGGAGCGCATCCTGGTGCCCTCGCCCAAGGTTGCGACCTACGATCTCAAGCCGGAGATGTCGGCCTACGAAGTGACCGACAAGCTGGTGGCGGCGATCGAAGCGGACAAATTCGACCTGATCGTCGTCAACTTCGCCAACACCGACATGGTCGGCCATACCGGCGATCTCGACGCCGCGATCAAGGCGGTGGAGGCAGTCGATCGCTGCCTTGGCCGGCTGCGCGCGGCGGTCGATGCCAAGGGCGGCGCGATCCTGATCACCGCCGACCATGGCAATGCCGAGATGATGACCGATCCCGTGACCCACGAGCCGCACACCGCCCACACCCTCAACCGCGTGCCGGTGATCGTGGTGGGCGCGGCCGGGCGCAAGGTGGCCGACGGCAAGCTGGCCGACGTGGCGCCGACCCTGCTGGAACTGATGGGGCTGCCGAAGCCCGCGGTCATGACGGGCCATTCGCTGCTGATCCCGCGTGAGGATGCGCGCGCTCGTGCCTCTGCCTGATCAAGCATCTCGCTTTCTCGATCTCAATTCCCCCTCCCCCAGCATGGGGGAGGGGGCGTCAGCCGTCGTGGCTACATTCGTATTCGCAGCCATCGTGGCACTCGGTCACGGCACCACCGCCTGGGCACAGTCAACCGAGGACCTGCAGCAGATCCAGGAGCAGATCGATCAGGGCAAGATCGAGGCCAACGAGCTGAAGGCGAAGGCCGACGAGCTCGCCCGGGATGTCGCGCGTTTGCAACAATCGCTGGTCCGCTCGGCCGCCCAGGTGCAGGACGCCGAATCGGAAGCCACCGAGCTGGAGCGCGAACTGGCCGACCTGTCGGCGCGGGAGAGCACCGGCGCCGCCGACCTTGAGCGCAAGCGGGCGCAATTGAGCGCAACGCTGATAGCGCTGGAGCGGCTGTCGCTGCGCCCCCCGATGGCGGCGTTCTTCTCCGACCGCACGCCGGTCGACGAAGCCCGCGCCGCCACGCTGATGGCGGCGGCGGGCCAGGCGCTGGACCAGCGCGCCCGGCAATTGCAGAGCGACCTGGCCGAAGTCCAGGAGCTGCGCGAGGTGGCCGCCGCCCGCCAGGAGGAGCTCGCCGTCTCGGTCGACCGCCTGGCGCAGGAGAACCAGCATCTGGCCAGCCTGCTCAAGGAAAAGGCCCAGCTCCAGGAGGCGACCCTGGCGCAGAGCGAGGAGCGCAAGAAGCGCCAGGTCCAACTGGCCGACCAGGCGAAGAGCCTCAAGGATCTGCTCGACCGGCTGGAGAATGCGCGCGCCGAAGAAGAGGCGCGGCAACAGGCCGCAGACGCCGAAGCCGCCAAGAAAGCGACGGAAGCGGCCAAAAAAGAGGCGGAACGGATCGCCGCCGAGCAGGAGCAGGCGGCCCAGCAGGACCAGAACGGGAGCGCGGAGTCCGCCGGGAGGGGGGAGCAGGTGGCGGTGCTCGAGCCCCCAGCCACCCCCCAGGCCATGCGGCTGCAGCCCCCGCCGGCCGATCTGCCGGCCTTCCCCAAGCAGCCGGGCGGCCTGATCCGGCCGGCGCGGGGGGAGATTGCGGCGAAATTCGGGCAGAGCACCGATGCGTTCGGCGAAGGCAAGGGGCTGGTCATCGCCACCCGCGCCGGCGCCCAGGTGGTGACGCCGTTCGATGGCCAAATCGTGTTCGAAGGACCCTTCCGGTCCTACGGCCAAATATTGATCATCGAGCACCGTGGCGGCTATCATACGGTGCTGGCCGGCCTTGCCCATGTGGATGTCGTCGTCGGACAATGGTTGAAGGCCGGCGAGCCTGTAGGCGCCATGATTGAAACCGCGCAAGGTCGCCCCCAGCTCTACGTCGAATTGCGTCGCAGCGGACAGCCGTTCGACCCGGCCCCCTGGTTTAAGTAATCAGTAAGGGC
Organism: Dongiaceae bacterium; assembly: GCA_036004205.1. Taxonomy (GTDB): domain Bacteria; phylum Pseudomonadota; class Alphaproteobacteria; order Dongiales; family Dongiaceae; genus Dongia_A. The sequence continues at coordinate 4,444 of DASYRS010000405.1, read as the reverse complement.
GCCCCCAGGATACTGCCAGCCGACGATAGGCAGACGTCTCGCACTTCACAGAAGGTCGCTAAGCGAATGTTTCGAACCTCACTTCTCGCCGCCACCGCGCTGGCTGCCGGCATCACCATCGGCGCCGTCGCGTTCCATGCCTCGAGTGTCCGGGCGCAGGCCGCCTCGTCGTCCCCCAACACCTATGAACAGCTGAACCTGTTCGGCGAGGTGTTCGAACGGATCCGGGACAACTACGTCGAGCCGACGGACGACGAGAAGCTGATCGAGGCCGCCGTCAACGGCATGCTGACCTCGCTCGATCCGCATTCGAGCTATCTCAATCAGAAAGACTTCGGGGACATGCAGGTCCAGACCAAGGGCGAGTTCGGCGGCCTTGGCATCGAAGTCACGATGGAAGACGGGCTGATCAAGGTGGTTTCGCCGATGGACGGCACGCCGGCCGCCGAGGCCGGGCTGCAGCCGGGCGACCTCATCTCCGCGCTGGACGGCCAGCCGATCATGGGCCTCACCCTCAACGACGCGGTCGAGAAGATGCGCGGCGAGGTCGGCTCCTCGATCAAGCTCACCATCATCCGCGGCTCGCAGGATCCATTCGAGGTCACGCTGAAGCGCGCCGTGATCGCGGTCAAGTCCGTGCGCTGGGAACTGGAGCAGGGCAATGTCGGCTATGTCCGCATTTCCAGCTTCAGCGAAAAGACCGACAGCGGCCTCCGCGACGCGCTCGGCAAGCTGAAGGAAGCGACCAAGGGCGACATCGAGGGCCTGGTCCTCGATCTGCGCAACAATCCAGGCGGCCTGCTCGATCAGGCGATCGCGGTGTGCGACGATTTCATGGACAAGGGCGAAATCGTTTCGACGCGCGGCCGCAAGCAGGAGGAGGCGCAGCGCTGGAACGCCGAGGCCGGCGACCTGATGGAAGGCAAGCCGATCGTCATCCTGATCAACGGCGGATCGGCCTCCGCTTCGGAGATCGTGTCCGGCGCGCTGCAGGACCAGCGGCGTGCGATCGTGCTCGGCACCAAGTCGTTCGGCAAGGGCTCGGTGCAGTCGATCATTCCGATCCCCAATCACGGCGCCATCCGTTTGACCACCGCGCGCTATTACACGCCGTCCGGCCGGTCGATCCAGGCCAAGGGCATCGAGCCCGACATCGAAGTGCAGCAGGCCAAGGTCGAGGCCTTGGGACCGGAGCGCGGCACCCACGAATCCGACCTGCGCGGCGCTCTCTCCAACCCCGACGACAAGAAGAACTCGCCGGAGCAGTTGCCGGCGGAGACTCAAGGAGTCGAGGAACAGCCCGCTGCGCCGGCCGACAGCACGGCCGCGAAAGAGGCCAAGCCGGAAGACAAGGAGCCGTTCGTCGGTTCGGAGAAGCAGCAGATCGCCCGTCCGACCGAGGATTATCAGTTGGCCCGCGCGCTCGACCTGCTGCGCGGCCTGTCGCTGCTGCAGAAGCAAGCGGCGAACTAGCCACCGGGGAAGTTCCTCCCGTGCGTTCATCGGGGTCGCCACAGTCCGTGTTCGGGCTGTTCGGCGGCCCCGGTTTTCTTGTGGTGTGCCTGTTGATCGTGGTGATCGCCGGCGCGATCGCCTATCTGGCGCTGACCGGCGGCCGTGCCTCGGTCGGCCAGGCGACCATCGACCTGCCCGGCGCGGGCGTGCCGCAAGCCGAGGACGCCAAGCCGGCGGCCGGTGGCACCCAGCAACTGCAATCCATGCCGGCGGCTCCGGTCGCCAAGGAAGTCTCGGTCAGCGTGGCGATCGAGGAAGACCTGTCGCCGGCCGAACTGCTCGCCAAATATCCGCCCGACGCCGGCGCCGCGCTCCCGCCGGGCCCCGGGGATCGGCCGGCCTGGCGGCGATTCGGCCGGGAGAGCACGATCTCGCCGCAATCGCCGCGGGTCGCGCTGGTGATCGCGGGCCTCGGCCGCGACCGGACCGACACGGTGCGCGCGATCACCGGCGCGCCGCCGGAAGCCAGCTTGAGTTTTGCCGGCGACGCAGCCGATCTGACGGACTGGATCGCCGCCGCGCGGGCCTATGGGCATGAAGCGTTGCTGGACCTGCCGTTGGATGGCGCTTCGCCGGCCGATGGCCTCGCGCTCCAGCTTGGACCTGAGGAAAATCTGCGGCGGCTGGATGCGATGCTGGCGCGGGCGCCGATGATCGCGGGCGTTGCCGTCAGCGGCGGCGATGCGTTCCTGGCAGATGCCGCATCCTTGCAGCCGCTGTTGAAGCATCTGCAGGCCGCGGGTCTCGCAATCGTCGGCTTGCCGGTGACCGCGCCGCTGACCATCGCGGCCGACGAAACGATCGCCACGCAGGCGACACAGTCGGACATCGGTTCGTCCTTACAGTCGGTGATGGCTTTGGCGCGCCGCCGGGGCGCCGCCCTTGGGATCGTCGATTCCTCCAGCGCCGCGACCTTGTTTCCGGCCTGGCAGCGGACGCTGATCGGACGCGACGAAATTTCGCTTGTGCCCGCAACGGCACTCGTTGAACAGTAGACGCTTCGGTCTCCCTGAATCCTTGTTCAATGAAGTATCCGCCGCCAAACCCGACCGCAGAAGAGATCGCCCGGCTCCCGTACCGGCCGGGTGTCGGGATCATGCTGGTCAATCAGAAGGGCCAGGTGTTCGTCGCGCAGCGGATCGACAATCCTGGTCCGGCCTGGCAGATGCCCCAGGGCGGCATCGACAAGCGCGAAGAGCCGCTGCAGGCCGCCTGGCGCGAGATGCGCGAAGAGATCGGGACGGATCGCGCCCGCTTCATCGGCGAAAGCCGCGACTGGTTGAGCTATGACTTGCCGGTGGAGCTGGTGCCGCAGCTCTGGAGGGGCAAGTTCCGCGGCCAGCGCCAGAAATGGTTCGCCTTCCGCTTCCTCGGGACCGACCGCGACATCAATATCCAGACCGAGCATCCCGAATTCTCGTCCTGGCGGTGGGCCGGTCTCGAGGAGCTGGCGGGCCTGATCGTGCCCTTCAAGCGCGCACTTTATGATTCCATCGTCGCCGAGTTCACGCCGCTGATCCGGCGCTAGACTCGTCCGCCGGCGCCCGCTACCAAGGGCGCAATTTTTGCCAACAGGAGATCATCATGGCCAAGCTCAAGGTCCACGACATCGCGCCAGACAAGCTGAAGACCCTCACCAAGGCGGTGATGTCGACCGACCGCGGCGACATCACGATCGAGTTCTATCCCGACGTGGCCCCCAACACCGTCGCCAACTTCTATACCCTCGCCAAGGACGGCTTCTATGACGGGCTGACGTTCCACCGCGTGATCCCGGGCTTCGTCGCCCAGGGCGGCTGCCCGCAGGGCACCGGCGGCGGCGGGCCGGGCTGGGAGATCGCGTGCGAGCTGAAAGGCAATCCGCACAGGCACGAGGAAGGCTCGCTCTCCATGGCCCACCGCGGGCGCGACACTGGCGGCTCGCAGTTCTTCCTGGTGCTGGAGCCCCAGCCGCACCTCGACAACAATCACACCGTGTTCGGCAAGGTGACCGACGGCCTCGAGGCCATGCACGCCTTGAAGCAGGGTGACAAGATCAAGAGCGTGACATTCGCGGCGTAGCTTTCAATAGCCTTCGCTCGCTTCCCCCTCCCTGCCCTCCCCCATGCTGGGGGAGGAGAAGGATTGGCGGAGACCTCTTCCCCCAACATGGGGGAGGGTTGGGGTGGGGGAAGCCGCAGACTCGCTGCTTCCCTGTAGTCTCAATGCAGCAGCACCGCGCCCAGCGCCACCATCGCGACGGCGGCGTAGCGGCGGGGGTGGAAGTGCTCTTTCAGGATGAGTGCGCTGAAGATCGCGGCGAAGATCACGCTGGTCTCGCGCAACGCCGCCACCTGGGCCATGAAGGCCTGGCTCATGGCATAGATCGCGATGCCGTAAGCGGCCATTGAGAGCGCGCCGCCGACGGCGCCGACCTTCCAGTGCTGCGCGACTAATCCCATCAGCGCGCGGCCGCGTAGATAGATGCAGATCAGCACCACCGTTGGGGAATCCAGCACGAACAGCCAGATGATGTAGCCGTATTTGTCGCCGGCGACGCGCACGCCCTGCCCGTCGCACAAAGTGTAGCCCATGATCGTGAGGCCGGTGAGCAGGCCGAAGATGACCGGCCGCCAGCGATGCTCGCGGTCGCCGACGCGATCGATGGCGAGGCTGAAAATGCCGGCGGAGATCGCCGCGACGCCGAGCATCTCGGTGGTCGAGAGCGCTTCGCCGACGAACAGCCACGAGGTCAGCGCCACCAGCAGCGGCGCCGATCCGCGCGCGGTTGGATAGACCAGTGACAGGTCGCCATAGCGGTACCCGAACAGCAGGAACGCGTAATAGCCGATATGTGTGAGCACGGAACCGGCCAGGAAGATCCAGCTCTCCGGATCCGGGAACGACACGAACGGCGTGAAGACGAGCGCGATCAGCCCGCCCGCTCCCA
>DASYRS010000404.1:0-14120 GCA_036004205.1 Dongiaceae bacterium | reverse complement strand
ATGCGCCTCGGCGGCCGGCACTTCGACGCGGCGGGCTACGACCTGATGGGCATCCTCACCGGCTCGGAAGGCCTGCTCGGCGTGGTGACGGAAGTGACGGTGCGTCTGCTGCGCCGCCCGCCGACGGCGCGCGCGCTGCTGGCGGGGTTCGCGAGCAACGAATCCGCGGGCGAAGCGGTCGCCGCCATCATCGCCGCCGGCATCATTCCCGCGGGCATGGAGATGATGGACCGACCGGCGGTCGCCGCCGTCGAGGATTTCGTCCATGCCGGCTATCCGCTGGAAGCCGAGGCGCTGTTGATCGTCGAGCTGGACGGGACCGCCGCCGAAGTGGATGAACTGATGGGCCGCGTGCAGGCGATCGCGCAGGGCAAGGGCGCGACCTCGCTCCGCGTCAGCCAGTCGGAGCAGGAGCGTCTCAAATTCTGGGCCGGGCGCAAGGCGGCCTTTCCCGCTGTCGGCCGCATCTCGCCGGACTATTACTGCATGGACGGCACGATTCCGCGCAGCAAGCTGCCGCTGGTGCTGACCCGGATGGCCGAGATGTCGCAACGCTTCGGCCTCAGGGTCGCCAATGTGTTCCATGCCGGTGACGGCAATCTGCATCCGCTGGTGCTCTATGACGCCAACAAGCCGGGCGAACTGGAAACGGCCGAGACATTCGGCGCGGAGATCTTGCGGCTCTGTGTCGAGGTCGGCGGCGTGCTGACGGGTGAGCATGGCGTCGGCGTGGAGAAGCGCGACCTCATGCCGGCGATGTTCAATGAGACCGACCTCGCGCAGCAGATGCGCCTCAAATGCGCGTTCGACGAGCACCAACTGCTCAATCCCGGCAAGGTGTTCCCGACCTTGCGGCGCTGCGCGGAGCTGGGCGCGATGCATGTCAGCGGCGGGCGCCTGCCGTTCCCGGACCTGCCGAGGTTCTGACTTGGCGCATAGGATCCAGTCGGAGCAGATCAGCGAAATCGTCGAAACCGTGCGCTCCCATGCCGCCGCTCGCCGGCCGCTCGCGATCGAAGGATCGGGCAGCAAGAGCGGGCTCGGGCGCATTGTGGAGGCCGAGGCGCTGCTGTCGTTGCGTTCCTTGAGCGGCATTCGCGTCTACCAGCCCGATGAGCTGGTGCTGACCGCCTGGAGCGGCACGCCGATGCGCGAGATCTGGGACGCGCTGGCGGAGAAGCGCCAGCACCTGGCGTTCGAGCCGGCTGCCAGCACGCTCTATGGCAGCGGCAACGAAGCCGGCACCATCGGCGGCATGCTGGCCAGCAATCTTTCCGGCCCGCGCCGGCCGAGCGCGGGGGCGGCGCGCGACCATTTCCTCGGCTTCACCGCCATCAACGGGTTGGGCGAGGAATTCAAGGCTGGCGGCAAGGTGGTGAAGAACGTCACCGGCTACGATCTGCCGAAGCTGCTGGCGGGATCGATGGGCACGCTGGCGGTGATGCTGGAGGTGACGGTGAAGGTTCTCCCCGCGCCGGAGAAGCAGCGCACAATCATCGTGCCCGTGCCCGACGTTGCGACGGGCCATCGCTGCCTCATCGCGCAATTGCAGGAGGCGTTCGAGATCGACGGCGCCGCTCTCTTGCCTGCTGGCGCGGCCGCACGTTCGAGCGTTGACTTGGTGCGCGGGGCAGGCGGCGCGCTGGCCGCGCTGCGCCTGACAGGATCGCCGGTCTCGGTCGCCGATCGTTGTGCCGCCTTGCGCGCCGCCATCGGTACGCCGAGCGAAGAGCTACATACCGCGCGCTCCCAGGCTTTTTGGAACGAGATCAACGAGGTCGCATCGGTGCTGGCGCAGGACATGGCCGCGCTCTGGCGCTTGTCCGTGCCGCCGGCGTCCGGCGCGAAGATCGTCGCGGAACTCGGCGAGGGCGAGGAGTGGCTGATGGATTGGGGCGGCGGGCGCCTGTGGGTCGCGCGGCGCAATGCGTCGGCGGACGATGCGACTCTGGTGCGCAAGGCCGTCGGCGCGGTGGGCGGTCATGCGACACTGATGCGTGGCCCCGAAAGCCTGCGTCGCGCGATCGACGTGTTTCCGATGGAGGCACCGCCGGTCCTGTTGCAGCGGACCAAAGCGGCGTTCGATCCGCACGGCATCCTGAATCCCGGCCGCATGTATCGCGATTGGTGATGCAATGACATGGACGCCCTATAGCGTGGAAGAGGTCGCCAACCTTCTGGAGGTGGAGCAGAAGGAATTCACGCCGAGCGAGCAGGCCAAGTTTGCGCGCGTCAAGGCTCCGATCAAGAAAGTTCGTTGCCACCGGAGCGAGGGGCAGGGCGGCGATTACCTGTTCGTCGTCGCGGACGATGGTGTGACGGCGGTGGTGTTCGATGATGGCGACCAGGAATTCGGCATTTGCAAGTCGAGCGTGCTGCGCGAAGACGTCGTCCGCCAGTGGTTGCTGGCCGGCTCCCTGGTCTTTGCCCTCATGCACTTGAAATAGGGAACGCCGTACCGGTCATGCAGACCAGCTTTTCCCTCGCGCAGCTCGCCAATCCGGATATCGCGGAAGCGGACAAGATCCTGCGCGCCTGCGTGCATTGCGGGTTCTGCACCGCCACCTGTCCGACCTATGTGCTGCTGGGCGATGAACTGGACTCGCCGCGGGGGCGCATCTACCTCATCAAGGACATGCTGGAACAGGGCCGCGCCGCCGGCGAAATCGAGGTCAAGCATATCGACCGCTGCCTGTCGTGCCTGTCCTGCATGACGACGTGTCCCTCCGGCGTGCACTACATGCATCTGGTTGACCAGGCGCGGGTGCATATCGAGAAGACCTATGCGCGGCCGACCGTCGATTGGTGGTTGCGCCGCCTGCTGGCGGCGGTGTTGCCGCGGCCGCATCTGTTCCGCCTCGCGCTATCTGCCGCGCGGATCGTGCGCATGGTCGGGGCGCATCGCTGGCTGCCGCAGCGCCTGCGGGCGATGGTGGGACTGGCAAGGGATTGGCCGGCGGCGCCGCGCGCCACGGATCGGCCGGGTATTTTCCCACGCAGGGCGAAAAGCGCGGCCGGGTCGCGATCCTGGCGGGTTGCGCGCAGCCGGTATTGCGGCCGGGGATCAACGAGGCGGCGATCCGCGTGCTGAATCGTCTCGGCATCGAGGTGGTGGTGGCGGAGGGCGCCGGCTGCTGCGGCGCGCTCACTCACCACATGGGGATCGAGGACGCGGCCCGCGAATCCGCCAAGGCCAATATCGCCGCCTGGCATCGCGAGATCGCGAGCGGGGGGCTGGACGCCATCGTCATCACCACGTCGGGCTGCGGCACGGTGATCAAGGATTACGGCTATCTGTTCCGCACCGATCCGGATTGGAAGGACCGTGCGCAGGCGGTGTCGGAGCGAGCGCTCGATATCAGCGAATATCTGGCCCGGCTCGGGCCGCTGCCGCGGATCGAAGGAGCCAAGGCGCGCGTCGCCTACCATTCCGCCTGCTCGCTGCAGCATGGGCAGCAGGTGGCGAGCGCGCCGAAGGAATTGCTGCGGCAAGCGGGCTTCGAGGTCGTCGACGTGCCGGAAGGGCATCTGTGCTGCGGCTCGGCCGGTACCTACAACATGCTGCAGCCGGAACTCTCCGCCGCATTGCGCGACCGCAAGGCGGCGAACATCAACGGCCTCGCGCCGCAAGTCGTCGCGACCGGCAATATCGGCTGCATGCAACAGCTCGATGGCGCGGTGCATGCGCCAATCGTGCATACGGTGGAACTGCTGGACTGGGCGAGTGGCGGACCGATGCCTGAAGGCATGCGCGGTAGCAGCGGCCATGATTAAGGCCGACCTCTCCGACGTCTACCGAGACTACATCGCTTGCCACAACAAGCAGGATTGGCCGAAGCTGGGACAGTTCGTCCATGATGATGTGTGCCACAACGGTCAGCGGTTCGGGTTATCGGGTTATCGCGCGATGCTGGAGAGAGATTTTCGTGACATCCCGGACCTTCATTTCGACATTCAATTGCTGGTTTCCGATCCGCCTCATATAGCGAGCCGGCTGGAATTCGACTGTACGCCAAAGGGAAAGTTCCTTGGACTCCCTGTAAACGGCAAGAGAGTCTCCTTCACCGAGAACGTATTCTACGAATTTCGGAGCGAGAAGATTTGGCAGGTATGGTCGGTTATCGATAAGGCAGCCATCGAAGCTCAGCTTTAGCGGCGCTCTAGCTCTCGGCCAGGCACTTCAGCATGCACTTCATCACATAGTGGCCGCGCTCGACCACCATGTCCTTCCAATCGTCCTTTTCCTGATAGAAGGCCGCGCGGATCTGGGCCTTGATCGCGCGGCCCTGGGGCGAATTGAGATCGCCATGGACATAGAGCCAGTTGTCCGCGCGCACGGCGCTCATCATGTCCTCTTTTTTCGGGATCGTGCCGTATTCCAGCGTGATGCCGGCGATCCGCGCCGTGGGCAAGGTCTGCGCGACGGCGATCTGGGTGTCGCCCGCGACGTAGTAGGAGGATGAGGTGCCGTCATCGAAATAGGTCGCTTCGCCGCCGAACCATTGCCGCATGATCTTGTCGCCGGGGTCGTGCGCGCCGTGGTTGGACATGATCTCGCCAAAGCCATAGGGCCCGATGCCGGTGTGCAGATCGATGAACGCGACCTGCCTGGCCGTGGGCGCGAACGGCTTCAGGATTTCCCGCAGCGTCCGGTTCGACCAGGTCGGCTGCGTCCCGCCATAGAACACGCCCTGCGGGTCCACATACTGGCCCGACGCGATGGCGTTCTCCAGCGCATCCATGCCGTGCTCGGCCGCATAGGCGCGCAGGGTCGCGAGGTTCCGGCGTTCGCTCTCTTCCGTCCACTCCCGGGGGCAGATCGCGTCGCGCAATGCATCATAGCCGAGGTTCGCCGGCTTGGCGTTGCCGTGGTCGACGAAGTTGCGGTTGAGGTCGACATTGTCCTCGGTCACGCGCCGGACATGGGAGAAGCCGTAGGGATTGATGGCGTGGACCAGCAGGATCGCGGTATCGGCGGGCAGCGGCCGGGCGGCGGCGAGCCAGCCGACCTGGATGCCGGAGCCGCAGAATCCCTCCGCCCCGTGGGTGCCGGAGACCACGATCAGCAGGCGGCTCGCGTCCGCGGGGCCGATCAAGGCGACATCGGTGGTCAGCTCTTCACCCTCCGCGCCCTTGGCCGGGTTGCGATGGGACTGGATCTTGAGGCCGCGCGCCGCCGCTGCCTCGCGGAACGCTTGGCGCGCGGCGGCATAGGTGGGGCGGAAATGCTGGCTGGCGTTCATGGTTTGCTGCTGTTCGCTGAGATGTGATGTGCATTATGCATAGCCGATCCGGGGCGCCGAGTGCTATCTTTGACAGATGCGATATGCCCTTGCGATGCTGGTAGCGGCGCTTGCCCTCGGGTTCGTGGATGCGGGGGCGGACCAGAACGACCCGCGACTCAAGGAGCTGTTCGAGACTCTGCGGACCGCACCTTCGCCGGAAGCCGCCAGCGACGTCGAAGACCAGATCTGGGCAATCTGGGTCAAGTCGGGCGATGCCAGCCTGGACCAGGTGCTCGAGGTCGGCAGCCGGGCGATGGCGATCGGCGACACCAACACCGCGCTGAAGATCTTCGATGCGATCGTCCAGAAGGCGCCGAATTTCGCCGAAGGCTGGAACAAGCGCGCGACCGTCCACTATATGATGGGCAATTACGAGGCCTCGCTCGCCGACATCGGCCGCACACTGGAGCTGGAGCCGCATCATTTCGGCGCGCTGGCCGGCCTCGGCCTGGTCAACATCGGCCTCGACCGCGACGAAGCGGCGCTCGATGCCTTCGAGCGGGTGCTGAAGGTCGATCCGCAAAGCCAAAGCGCCAAGCAGAACATCGAGATCGTCAAGCAGCGCATCAAGGACAAGTCGATCTAGGGGCTCGCACTCCGCAAACTATCAAACAACTTCCCTTCCTCCCTAGCCGGAGCAGGATGCCGGCCGCAAGGCGCGTGGCGCGTAATCGCTGTCGATGAGACTTTCAGCACGATGTTCGCGCTATATGTGAGGTCTCCGCCCGGTGATCGCACGGCCCTGCAACACACTCAGCCCTGCGCTCTTTCGAGCGCGCGCCTATCGGCGCGCTACCCCCCAATCCAGCTCCGGCTAAGCTCGCCTTGCTCGCTAAGCCTTCGCACCCTTCCCCCGCAAGGGGGGAAGGGGAGTTTTTTGGGGCTCGCTCGCCAAATGCGATTGCCTCGCCCCACAAAGGAGAGGGGTTCACCAAGCGTGAATGACCTGCTCCTGATCTCAGGCTCGGATGTAACGGCGTCGTATGCCTAACCAACCGTTAAGCGCGTGAGTGCTGCTCGCCCGACTCATCTTGACAAGTCGGGCGTTGGACCCTCGACTGGCCCTCCGCTTGGCTCGAGGGGAACGATGAACGATCGCAGCTATCTGCGCCTGATCCGCGATCCGGGCTTTGCCTGGATGCTGGCGGCCCAGTTCCTCGGCGCGCTCAACGACAACATCTATCGCTGGTCCATCACCTTTTTCGCGCTGGACCTGGCGCGCCAGCCGGGTGGCGCGTGGGATGCCGACGTGCTGGTCGCGACCATCGGCGCCACCCTGATGGCGCCGTTCCTCATCTTCTCCAACTATGCGGGCCAGCTCGCCGACCGGTTTTCCAAGCGCTCGGTCCTGATCGCGACCAAGAGCCTGGAGATCGTCGCGATGGTGACGGGCCTTGCCGCCTTCTTCCTCGGCAACATCTCGGCCATGATCTTCGCCCTGTTCTTCATGGGCGCGCAGGCCGCGCTCTACAGCCCCGCGAAATATGGCTGCCTGCCCGAATTGCTGCCGGACCGCGATTTGTCGCGTGGCAACGCACTGATCGAGATGAGCACCTTTCTTGCCATCATCGTCGGCGGCGTGCTGGGCGGCACGATCTACGAGACCTTCCACGACAACCTGCCGATGATCGGCGTGATCGTGGTCGTCATCTCGATCCTCGGCACCGCCTGCTCGTTCGGCATCGGCCGCACGCCGCCGGCGCGCAATGCGAGGCGGTTCTCCTGGAACCCGGTCGGCGATGTCGCCCTCGGTCTGCGCGAGCTCCATGCCAACCGGCGCCTGTGGCTGACGGTGCTGGGCATCAGCTATTTCTGGTTCGTCGGCGCTCTGGTCCAGCAACTGATCCCGCTGTTGGGCGACGAAGTGCTGCATACCGCGCCGACCGAGACCCAGTTGCTGGGCGCGGTCATCGCGATCGGCATCGCGATCGGCAGCCTGGCGGCGGGGCGCCTCTCCGGCCACAAGGTGGAGCTGGGGCTGGTGCCGATCGGCGCGGTTGGCATGGGCCTCGGCGCCTTCGTGCTGGCGGGGGTCGAGGAGAGCTATCTGACCGCCGCGATCTGCCTCGCGATTCTCGGCTTCTTCGGCGGCATGTACTCAGTGCCGCTGAACGCCATGCTGCAGCAGAAGTCGGACGAGGCGAAGCGCGGCCGCTTCATCGCCGCCAACAACGTGATGAACACCCTCGGCATCATGCTGGCATCGGGGTTCCTCGCCGTGAGCGGCGGATGGCTCGACCTTTCGCCCAGCGTGAACATCGCGCTGGCGGGCGTGACGGCGCTCGCGGTCATTGCCTATCTCTTGATCCTGCTGCCCGATTTCCTGATCCGGTTCTGCCTGTGGATGCTGACCCACAGCATCTATCGCATCCGCATCGTGGGGCCGGAGAATGTGCCGCTGAACGGGCCGGCGCTGCTCGTCGCCAATCACTTGTCCTTCATCGACGGGCTGCTGGTCGGCTCCTGCGTGCAGCGCTTCGTGCGCTTCATGGTCTATGCGCCGTTCTTCAAGATGCCGCTGTTGGGCAAGCTGTTCACCCTGATGCGCGCGATCCCGACCGGCGGCGGCGGCGCGCGCGGCGCCGTCGGTGCCATCCGCCGCGCGCGCGAGGAGCTGACAGCGGGCCACGTCGTCTGCATCTTCGCCGAGGGCGCGATCAGCCGCACCGGCAACATGCTGCCGTTCAAGCGCGGCTTCGAGAAGATCACCGAAGGCCTCGACGTGCCGGTCATCCCGGTGCATCTCGACCAGGTGTGGGGCAGCATCTTCAGCTTCAAGAACGGCAGGTTCTTCTGGAAGTGGCCGAGCCGCCTGTTCTATCCCGTCACCATCACGTTCGGTACGCCGCTGCCGGCCAACGCGCGGGCCTGGGACGTGCGGCAGAAGCTGCTGGAGATGGGCGGCGACGCTTTCCGCCACCGGCGCAAGAAGGTGGACCTGGTGCATCGCCGCTTCATCGCCCAGGCCAAGCATTCGTGGCGCCGGTTTGCGATGACGGATTCGCTCGGCCAGACCGTGACTTTCGGCCAGGCGCTCACCGGCGCCTTCCTGCTGGCACGCCAGTTCGACAAGACGGTACCCCCTAACCGCAATGTCGGTGTCCTGCTGCCGGCCTCGGTCGGCGCGGCGCTGACCAACATGGCGCTGCTGCTCTGCGGCAAGGTGCCGGTCAACCTCAACTTCACCATCGGGCCGGAGGCGATGCAGGCCGCGATCGACAAGGCCGGCATCACGCACATCGTCGCGGCGCGGCCGTTCCTCGCTAAGGCCAAGCTCGATGAGCGCCCCGGCATGATCTTCATCGAGGATATGATGAAGAGCATCGGCAAGGCGGAGCAGATCTTCTATTTCCTCGCGCTGCGCCTGTTGCCGGTGTCGTGGATCGAGCGCCTCGCCGGCGGCGGCAATTCTTCGCCGGACGATCTCTGCACCATCATGTTCTCCTCCGGCTCGACCGGCACGCCCAAGGGCGTGATGCTCTCGCACCACAACATCATGTCGAACCTGGAAGCGATCGCCCAGATTCTCTGGATCCAGCCGGACGACCGGATGATGGGGGTCTTGCCGTTCTTCCATTCCTTCGGCTTCACCGGCACCTTGTGCGTGCCGCTGGTCTGCGGCATCGGCGCGATCTATCACGCCAATCCGCTGGATGCGAAGACCATCGGCAAGCTGGTGCGCCAGCATCACGCCACCATCCTCATCTCCACGCCGACCTTCTGCCAGGCCTATTACCGGACCTGCGGGCCGGAGGACTTCAAGTCGCTGCGCCATGTCGTGGTCGGGGCGGAACGGCTGCGGCCGGAGTTCGCGGCGCAGTTCAAGGAGAAGTTCGGCGTCGAGATGCTGGAAGGATACGGCTCCACGGAGATGGGGCCGGTGGTGTCGGTCAACGTGCCCAATGTCGTGCATGGCGGCGAGCAGCAGATCGGCCACAAGCCGGGGACCGTCGGCCATCCGTTGCCGGGCGTGGCGGCGAAGGTCGTCGATCCGGAGACCGGCCGCGACCTGACCGAAGGGCAGGAGGGGCTGCTGCTGCTGAAGGGGCCGGGGCGCATGGTCGGGTACCTGGCCGACGACAACGCGACCGCCGCGGCCTTGCGCGACGGCTGGTACGTGACCGGCGATATCGCGATCGTGGACGAGGACGGCTTCATCCGCATCACCGACCGGCTGTCGCGCTTCTCCAAGATCGGCGGCGAGATGGTGCCCCACCTGAAGGTCGAGGAGGCGATGCTGCGCATTCCGGGTGTCGAGGCGGCCTGCGTGACCGCGGTTCCGGATGCGCAGCGCGGCGAGCGTCTGGTTGGATTCTACGTCGCGAACGAGGCGATGGCGCCGCAACTGGCCTGGCAGGCGCTCAGCGACTCCGATCTGCCGAAGATCTGGATTCCCAAGGTGGCCGACCTGCGCCGGATCGAAGCGCTGCCGGTGCTGGGCACCGGCAAGATCGACTTACGAGCCGTCAAGGCGCTTGCGGTTGCGGCTGAATAGCCGGAACACCAACGGCGCCGCCAGCACGATCATGAAAATCCGCACGATATGGTGGCTGGAGACGTAAGCCGCGTCGATCTGCAGCGACAGGGCGATCAGGCTCATCTCCGCGAGGCCGCCGGGCGCGAAGGCCAGCAAGGCGGCGGAGAATGGAATGCCGAGCGTGCTTTCCACCGCTTGCCCAAACAAAGCCGCCAGGGCCAACAGGACCGCGGTGGCGAAGATGGCGAGCACGATCGCCTTGCCCACCATGCGTACGGAAACGCCGTCGAAGCGCGAGCCGACCATCGCGCCGACCACGATCTGCGCCGCCGCCACCAGCCAGACCGGAGGGCGCGAATGGGTGATGCCGGCCGCGTGCACGATGGCGCTGAGCAGCATCGGCCCGACCAGCGCATAGGCCGGGATGCGCAGCAGCTTGGCGACGCCGAAGCCGATGATTCCGCAGGCGGTCAGCAGCAGCCAGTCGCTCCAGTCCATGTCGCCGCCTGCCGCCGCGGCCGACGCGATCGGCGTGTAGTCGCCGAACCAGCGATAGCCGAAGGAGAGGGCGAAGATCGCGATCAGGACGCGCGCGGCATGGCTCATGGAGATGCGCCGCTCGTCGCCGCCCATTGCACCGCCGGTCAGGATCATCTCGTTGAGGCCGCCCGGCGCCGCCGAGAAGTAGGCCGTGACCGTGTCGTAGCGCGCGAGCCGCCGGTAGAACAGCCACACGCCTGCCGTCGCCACCACCACATAGAGCCCGAGCCAGGCGAAGCTGCCGACCCAGGTCAGCAGGCCTCGCACCACTTCCGGCGTGAAGGCGCTGCCGAGCATGATCCCGAGGATCGCCACGAACACCAGGCGCAGGCTCGGCATCAGTGCTACCCGCACGCCGGAGATCGCGGCGATGGTGGTCGCCGCCATAGCGCCCAGCATCCAGGGCAGCGGCAGATGCAACAGATAGAACAGCGCGCCGCCCGGTATGCCGAGCGCCAGGGTGGTCAGCTTGGCCCGGGTCAGGGAGTCGGCGTGCATGATCAAACCCCTTCCCCCCTTGTGGGGGAAGGTTGGGATGGGGGGTGATGCAGCGCGATGCTCTCGAAGCCTTGCGCTCTCTCGAGCGCGCGCGCGTCACGGCGCGCCACCCCCCATCCAGCTTTGCCTAAGCTCTGCTGCGCCTCGCTAAGGCTCCACATCCTTCCTCCGCAAGGGGGGAAGGGGGTTCTGATTGGGGTGAGAATATCGGCGGCGCGTGCCTCCGCCATCCCACTCACGCCTTCAGCCGCGCGACGAGGCGGTCCATGAAGGCTTCGCAGAGGGCGAGCTGGGGGAGGGCGACGAACTCGTTCGGCTTGTGGGCCTGGTCGATGCTGCCCGGGCCGCACACCACTGCCGGCATGCCGGCCTGCTGGATCAGGCCCGCTTCGGTGCCGAACGCGACCTTGACCGTCGCGTTGGCTTGCGCCAGCGCCTTGGCCAGCACGGTGATCTCCGCTTCGTCCGGCGTGTCGAGACCGGGAAAGGCAGAGATCTCCTCCCACGAGAATCCGGCGTTCGGCTTGACGGCTTTCATCTCGGGCAAGAGCTTGGCATCGGCGAAGGCGCGCACGTCGTCATACAGCGCTTCGGGATCGGCGCCCGGCAGATAGCGGAACTCGAAATCGAACCGGCAATCCTTGGGCACGATGTTGAGCGCGGTTCCGCCATGGACCAGGCCGGTGTGGACCGTGGTCCACGGCACGTCGTACTCGTGATTGAACGGACCCTCGGCCTGGAACCGCCGTCCCATCGCTTTCAGATACGCGATGATCTCGGCGGCATACTCCACCGCGTTGACACCCTTGGGCGCGAGCGAGGAGTGGCATTCGTGGCCGTGCACGTGGCAGCGCACGCTCTTCTTGCCCTTGTGCGCCGTCGTTACGCGCATCTCGGTCGGCTCGCCGATGATGCAGCCCTTGGGTCGGATCGGCATCTGCTTCAGCCGCTCGAGGGCGCCACGCACACCGAGGCAGCCGACCTCTTCGTCATAAGACAGCAACAGATGGACGGGTGTCCGCAGGTTGCCGCGCGCGAATTCCTCGATCCAGGTCAGCGCGATCGCGACGAAGCCTTTCATGTCGCAGGTGCCGCGGCCGTGCAGCAGGCCGTCCTTTTCGGTGATGGTCCAGGGATCGGTCGACCAATCCTGCCCGTCGATCGGCACCACGTCGGTGTGGCCGGAAAGACAGATGCCGGGCAAGTCGGCCGGGCCGATGGTGGCATAGAGATTGGCTTTCTTGCCCGTGGCATCCGGCACCAATTCGCTGGCGATGCCGAAATGGTCCAGGTGATCGCGCACGAAATCGATCAAAGCGAGGTTGGAGTTCCGGCTGGTCGTGTCCATGGCAACCAGACGGCGCAGCATCTCCATGCTGCGCGGATAATCGGTCACTGGTCCGCTTCCTGTTGACGTGAAAGGCGATAAAGCAACAATAGCGCCTGACCAAGTAATAACAAGCCGAACCAAATCATGCTGCCGCTTGCCGATTGGGACCGCCATGTACCGGGTGTCCTGCTGAGCCGCGGGCCAATCGGTCCGGCCCTGCCGCTGGTGTTCGATTCGCCCCACAGCGGACGCGACTATCCCGAGGATTTCGGCCATTCGGTGCCGGTGGAACTGCTGCGGCGGGCCGAGGACGCCTTTGTCGACGAGCTGATCGAAAGCGCCCCCAGCCATGGCGCGACGCTGCTCACAGCATTGTTTCCGCGCTCCTATATCGATCCCAACCGGCACGAGCACGAAGTGGATCCGGCCATGCTCGGCGAGCCCTGGCCGCATCCCATCCTCGCGAGCGAGAAGTCCGAAATGGGCCTGGGCCTGGTGCGCCGGCTGATCAAAGGAAATGTCGATATTTATGACCGGCCCTTGAGCGCCGACGAGATCCTGGCGCGCATCGAGGGGTTTCATCGTCCCTATATGACGGAGCTGGAGCGCCTGCTCGATGCGGCGCACGGGAGCCACGGCGTCGCCTGGCACATCAATTGCCATTCCATGCGCTCGGCGGGACGCAAACGCGGGCAACGCATCCCGCGCGCCGACATCGTGCTCGGCGACCGCGACGGCACGAGCTGCGGCTCCGCCTTCACCGCGTTCGTCGCGGAGACGGTGCGCGGCCTTGGCTACCGCGTGGCGCTGAACGATCCCTTCAAGGGCGCGGAGCTGGTGGCGCGGTTCGGCCGGCCGGACGAGAGACGCCACTCGCTGCAGATCGAGATCAACCGTGCCCTCTACATGGACGAGGACCGGATCGAGAAGCGCGCCGACTTTGCTAGCTTTAAGCAGGACATGGACCGATTGATCGGCGCGATTGCCGACTACGTACGCGACAGGGAATAAGGAAGCCTCACATGATTCACGTGCTCGCCATCATCACCGCCAAGCCCGGCCAGCGGACCACGCTCCTGAAGGCGTTCAAAGCCATCGTGCCGACCGTGCATGCGGAAGAGGGTTGCATCGAGTATGGGCCCGTCGTCGATGTCGACGGCGCCGATCCCGCGTTCGGGTCCGACACCTTCGTCGTGGTGGAGAAGTGGGAAAGCATGGCGACGCTCAAGGCGCATTCGGTCGCCCCGCACATGAAGGCCTACGGCGAGAAATCCAAGGACCTGGTCGCGAAGCGCGCAGTGCATGTCCTCACCGACGCTTGATCGGGAGGCAAGATGGCAAAGGTAAAGCCCGTCCTCGACCAGTTGAACATCGTCAGCGCCGACCCGGCGGCATCGGTGGCGTTCTATCGGCAGCTGGGCGTCGACATCGATGAGGCCGCGATCTGGCGCACCGCGACGGGTACGCACCACGTCAACGCACGCAGCGGCGAGGTCGATTTCGAGGTGGACAGCACTACGTTTGCCCAGGTCTGGAACCTAAGCTGGCGCGGCCGCGGCGATCTCAAGGGGCGCGTGGTGCTCGGATTTCGCGTGGTGTCGCGCGAAGCGGTCGATGAGGTCTACGCCGAGATGACCGCGGCAGGCTATGCCGGATTGCAACCGCCGCACGATGCCTTCTGGGGCGCGCGTTACGCCATCGTCGAGGATCCAGACGGGATTGCGGTTGGCCTGATGAGCCCGGTCTCGCCGGACTTCAAGGCGCCGCCGCCAGACGTTTAGGTAATGAACGAATTGCCCGAAGTCGTTACACATAACTATCACCCGGAACGTGGCCCCTTCCGGAATATCTGCGAATTGCCACACTTGGAAGCCGATAGGGTCCTCCGGGAGATCGCCGCTGCCGGCGCTCGCGCTATCAAATCCAACTATCTGGAGCGGCGGTTCGCAACTGAAGAGTGGCTGCAGTCCGAGAAACAACGAAAGCTCGG
>DASYRS010000403.1:0-7959 GCA_036004205.1 Dongiaceae bacterium | reverse complement strand
CCCTTGGTGTCGACCTGCCAGGTGCCGGCCGAGACCTTCCAGGTCGGATTGGCGGTGTAGTTGCCGTCGGCGAAATTGTCGGAGATGAAGACCACGCCAGCCTGACTGGCGATAGCCGCCGCGGTCACCGGGTATTGCGCCGACAGCTTCTTGAGGTCGGCCAGGAAGGTGGGGTCGGCGGCGTTGGCGGTCTCCGCCTTCTTGATGAGGGCGTTGAGGTCGGTCACCAGCTTCTGCAGCTTCTGGTCGCTGGTCTGGTTGGCTTGCGCCTGGGTGGAGCCGGACCATGGTTGATAGGTGCTGTCCGCCAGCGCGATCCCGCCGGCGCCCCAGGCCCCAAGTCCGATCAGCATGGCCGCCAGCGAAGCCCTACCCAGTTTTGATCTTTTCATGACATTCGTCCCGTCGGTGGTGGAACCGTTATAATAATCTGACCGGATGGCGCGGGGTTCCGATTCGGCCCCCCTGCTATACCGATGCCTTTCAACTATGCCGGAAAATGGCCCCGTTGCCGAAATCCTTCGTTACACTTCTCTGTTACGACACGGTCATCTGGGCGGCACTGCTGGCCCTGATCGGGTTTACGGTGGGGGGCGATCCATTCTGGCTCGCCGCCATCGGCATCGGGGGCGTCGGCTTTACCACCTGGGCCGCCTGGTTCGCGACCCGGCCTCACGATGTGGTCCATGTCGACAGTCCCGGCGAGACCGAAATCCTGTCCGCGCCAGAGCTCGACCCGGTGCCCGCGCCGGCGGCCGATCCTGCGGAATCCTACAGTGCGCTGGAAGCCGTTCCCCTCGCCATCCTGGTGGTGAACCGGCAGCGCGATGTGCTGTGGGCCAATGACAGGGCGCGCCACCTGCTGGGCGAGGTGGTGGCCGGCCGCAGCCTGATGGGCGTGCTGCGCCATCCGCCGCTGATCGACGCGCTGGACCAGGTGATGGGTGGCCAGGCGCCGGAGACCGCCGCCGTAGCGAACAGCATCGAGGGGATCGAGACGCCGATCGGCCGCGACCGGCTGCTGATCGCGGACCTCAAGCGCCTGGATGGCGAGCGCACGCTGATCGCGCTCAAGGATGCCAGCGCCGAGCGAAGGCTGGAACGGCTGCGCAGCGACTTCATCGCCAATGTCAGCCACGAATTGAAGACGCCGATCGCCACCCTGATCGGCTTCATCGAAACCTTGCGCGGGCCGGCCAAGGGCGACCTCGACGCGCACGAGCGCTTCCTCGCCATCATGCAGGAGCAGGCCGGGCGCATGAGCCGCCTGGTGGCGGATCTGCTGTCCTTGAGCCGCATCGAGCTGAACGAGCATGCGCGCCCCTCCGGCGGCGTCGACCTCGGCGAGATCATCGGCCGCGTCGCCAACGCATTGTCGCTGCGCGCGGCTGAACGCAATATGAAGATCGAGCTGCCGATGGGGCCGATGGGCCGCGCCATCGGCGATCCCGACGAGCTGACCCAGGTGTTCCAGAACCTGATCGACAACGCGATCAAGTATGGCCGGCCGGGCACTCCGGTGACGGTGAGCGCATCGCGCATCGCCGATGCCGGCGAAATCCGGGCGCACTTGCCGGGACTGCGCCGCGCCAAGGCGATGATCGCGGTGGCGGTCGCCGATCGCGGCGATGGCATCGCGCGCGAGCATATCCCGCGCCTGACCGAGCGATTCTACCGCGTCGATGCGGCGCGCTCGCGCGACCTCGGCGGCACCGGCCTTGGCCTTGCCATCGTGAAGCACGTCGTCAACCGCCACCGCGGCAGCCTGGAGATCGAGTCGGTGCCGGGCGAGGGCAGCGTCTTCACGGTCTATCTGCCGGCGGAAGAGGCCGCATCGGGCCTGCGCGCGGCGTCATAGATCTGTCGCATCGTTGTCCGATTTGGACGGCTTTTGGTGCTTGATCAGCCCCATAGCATCGACAGCTCATCCGTCTTGGCAGTGTCCGTCACAGAACCGTAACGCGGCTGTAGAAACCCCGTCATGAAAGCGACCTAGTTTGCCGCCGAGTACGAAGGGGCCGGCAATTGGGGTCGCCAGAAGAGCGAGCTACCGGCCTTCACCTATCAAACCGGAAGGAGAGGCTATGAAGCGCATGTCCGTTGCTCTCGCCGCTCTCGCTGGGCTGGCAATCACCGCCGGCGCGGCCGAGGCGCGCGACCAGATTCACATCGTCGGATCGTCGACGGTGTTCCCCTTCAGCACCGCGGTCGCCGAGAGCTTCGGCAAGGCCGGGAAGTTCAAGACGCCGGTGGTGGAATCGACCGGCACCGGCGGCGGCTTCAAGCTGTTCTGCGCCGGCGTCGGCGAGGATTCGCCGGACATTTCCGACGCCTCCCGCCCGATCAAGTCGAGCGAGATCGACACCTGCAAGAAGAACGGCGTCACCTCGATCACCGAGATCGTGATCGGCTATGACGGCATCGCGCTCGCCAATTCCAAGAAGGGCCCGGTCGCCGACGTCACCCGCAAGCAGATCTGGCAAGCGCTCGCCAAGCAGGTGCCGGTCAACGGCAAGCTGGTCGACAACCCCTACAAGACCTGGGCCGAGATCGATCCCAGCCTGCCGAACGAGAAGATCGAAGTGCTGGGCCCGCCGCCGACCTCCGGCACCCGCGATGCCTTCGTCGAACTCGTGATGGACAAGGGCTGCGAGGAGTTCCCGGAAGTGAAGGCGCTCGAGGGCGATGCCAAGAAGGCCGCCTGCCAGTCGATGCGCGAAGACGGCGCCTTCATCGAAGCGGGCGAGAACGACAATTTGATCGTCCAGAAGCTGGAAGCCAATCCGGCGGCGTTCGGCATCTTCGGCTACTCCTACCTGGAGCAGAACGCCGATAAGATCCAGGGCGCCAAGGTCGAGGGCGTCGCCCCGACCTTCGACACCGTCGCGGACAAGTCGTACCCGATCGGCCGAGAGCTCTTCATCTACGTGAAGAACGCCCATGTCGGCGTGATCCCGGGCATCCGGGAGTTCGTTGCCGAATATGTCAGCGAGCGCTCGATGGGCGAGGAAGGCTACCTCGCCGACAAGGGCCTGATCACCCTGGATGACGCCAAGTACAAGGACGTGGCCAGCAAGGCGATGTCCCTGTCGCCGATGAATTAATACCAGGTATGGGGGTGGTGTATCGACACCACCCCCATATCTCGTTGTCACATTACTGCAATATAAAAGTAATAATGTCCGCCTCGATGAACGGACAAGACAGGCAGGAGCGGGTTTGGGCATGAAGCTTGTATCGGCCTTCGCGTTCGGACTGGCGGCGATGATCCTCGCCGCGACCCCGGCCATGGCCCGCGACCAGCTCCATATCGTCGGGTCATCGACCGTCTACCCGTTCTCCACCACGGTGGCCGAGGCGCTCTCCAAGCAGGGTGTTCTCAAATCCCCGGTGGTCGAAGCGACCGGCACCGGCGGCGGCTTCAAGCTGTTCTGCGGCGGCGTGGGCGAAGATACGCCGGACCTCGCCGGCGCCTCGCGCAAGATCAAGGACGGCGAGGTCCAGACCTGCGCCCAGAACGGCGTCACCAAGATCACCGAGATCCCGATCGGCCATGACGGGATCGTCATCGCCAACGCGAAGTCCGGGCCGGACTTCACTGTCACCCGCGCCCAGCTGTTCCTCGCGCTCGCCAAGAACGTGCCGCAAAACGGGCAGCTGGTCGCCAATCCCTATCGCGCCTGGAACGAGATCGATCCCGCGCTGCCCGCCGAGAAGATCGAAGTGCTCGGCCCGCCGCCGACCTCCGGCACCCGCGATGCCTTTGTCGAGCTGGTGATGGACAAGGGCTGCGAAACGTTCCCGGAGATCGCCGCGCTCGGCGCCGACGACAAGAAGGCCGCGTGCCAGCAGGTGCGCGAGGACGGCGCCTATATCGATGCCGGCGAGAACGACAATCTGATCGTGCAGAAGCTGCAGGCCAACCCGGCCGCCTTCGGCATCTTCGGCTATTCCTTCCTGGAGCAGAACGCCGACACGCTGAAGGCTGCCAAGGTCGAAGGCGTGGCGCCGACCTACGAGGCGATCGCCGGCAAGCAATATCCGGTGGCGCGCGAGCTCTACATCTATGTGAAGGATGCCCATCGCGGCATCGTCCCCGGCATCGACCCCTTCGTGCGCGAATTGCTGAGCGAACGCTCGATGGGGACCGAGGGCTACCTGGCGGACAAGGGCCTGGTGCCCTTCACGCCGGAAGAGCGCGCCCAGGTCGAATCCGCGACCCTCGCCGGCCTTGGCCTGACGGCACTGGCGGCGGGCAGCGCGGAGCCGCAAGGCGCGCTGGGCGCGGCGCTTCACACGGTGGCCGGCTCGACCGGCGCCACGGCGACCGCGGTGCTGATCGCGGTGGTGGGCCTCGCCCTGATCGGCTTTTTCATGGGCCGTGCGCGCGCGGTCGCGAAAGCCGGCGGCAATCTGCGCAAGCTGCATTCGCTGCCCAACTATCACGGCTTCTACGTCGCCTTGTGGTGCGGGCTGCCGGCCCTGCTGGTGGCGCTGATCTGGCTGATGGCCCAGCCCGCCATCGTGACCGCGGCGGCGAAATCCGCCATGCCGGCGGAGCGGGTTGCCAGCCTCGATGAGAACCAGCTCTCGCTGCTGTTGAGCGAAGTGCGCCAGGCGGCGGCGCATGCCGATCTCGGCCAAGTCGGCGATCCGGCGGTGCGCGCGGGAGCGCAGGCTTTCCGGACCTGGGATTCGATGGCGCATCTGGGCGCCCTGGCCGGTGCAATCGCGCTGGCGTTGATCGGCATCGGGTTCGCCTACAGCCGGATCGATGTCGAGGCGCGCTCGCGCAACCGGGTGGAGCGGATCGTGCTCGGCGTGCTGTTCGCATGCTCCTCGCTCGCCATCCTCACCACTGTCGGCATCGTGCTGTCGCTGGTGTTCGAATCCCTGCGCTTCTTCGCCAAGATTCCGGTGACCGAGTTCCTGTTCGGGCTGCAATGGAGCCCGCAGATGGCGCTGCGGGCCGACCAGGTCGGCTCCTCCGGCGCGTTCGGCGCGATCCCTGTGATCTCCGGCACCCTGCTCATCACCTTCATCGCGATGGTGGTGGCGGTGCCGACCGGGCTCATGATCGCGGTCTATCTCTCCGACTACGCGACCAGCAGGGTGCGCAGCATCTTCAAGCCGCTGGTGGAGATCCTGGCCGGCATCCCGACGGTGGTCTACGGCTTCTTCGCCGCCCTCACCATCGGCCCGATCTTCCGCCAGGTCGGCGAAACGGTCGGCCTCAACGTCGCGTCGGAAAGCGCGCTCGCCGCCGGCCTCATCATGGGCGTCATGATCATCCCGTTCGTCTCCTCGCTGTCGGACGACGTGATGAACGCGGTGCCGCAGAGCCTGCGCGATGGTTCGTTCGCCCTCGGCGCGACCAAGTCGGAGACCATCAAGCAGGTGGTGTTCCCGGCGGCGCTGCCCGGCATCGTCGGCGCGGTTCTGCTCGCGATCAGCCGCGCGATCGGCGAAACCATGATCGTGGTGATGGCCGCGGGCCTCGCCGCCAACCTCACGGCCAATCCGCTGCAGGCGGTGACCACGGTGACGGTGCAGATCGTCACGCTGCTGGTCGGCGACCAGGAATTCGATTCTCCGAAGACGCTGGCGGCCTTCGCGCTCGGCCTGCTGCTGTTCGTCGTCACCCTCTGCCTCAACATCGTCGCGCTCAACGTGGTGCGCAGATATCGAGAGAAATATGACTGACGCCGTATTCGTGGGGCCAACGTCCAGCGCCGACGCCAAGCTGCGCCGGCCCGACCTCTCGGAAGGCCGCATCCGCCGGCGCTACGCGGCCGAGCGGCGGTTCCGCCTGTATGGCATGCTGGCGATCGGCTTTGCCGTCTTCATGCTGGGGTTCCTCGCCATCACCGTGGTGCTGCAGGGCTACAGCGCCTTCTGGCAGACCCGCATCGCGCTCGACGTCACGATCGATCCGGCGAAGGTCGACCCGCAGAACACGCGCCTGCCGGAATCGCTGGTTCAAGGCGATTACCAGGCGGTGGTGCGCGATGC
The DNA here is from genome assembly GCA_036004205.1 of Dongiaceae bacterium. Taxonomy (GTDB): domain Bacteria; phylum Pseudomonadota; class Alphaproteobacteria; order Dongiales; family Dongiaceae; genus Dongia_A. The sequence continues at coordinate 1,947 of DASYRS010000403.1, read as the reverse complement.
CCTGCGCGCGATGTTCCCGGAGGTCACCGCGCGGGCCGACCGGCGGGAACTCAGCGATTTCCTCAGCAATGCCGCCGGCAACGACGTGATGAGGATGGTGCTGGACGATCCCGCATTGGTCGGCACCACGCAGCGGGTCGAAGTGCTGGCGGCCGACGATATTGACATGCTGGCCAAGGGCAGGGTCGACCGCGCCGTGCCCGAAGCGGACCGGCCGATCAAGGACCAGCAGATCGGCTGGTTCGACAAGCTGAAGCAGGACGGACATGTCGTCAGTGCCTTCAACGTCAATTTCTTCCTGACCGGCGATTCGCGCGAGGCGGAACAGGCCGGCGTCGGCGGCGCCCTGATGGGCAGCTTCCTCACCATCTTGACCGCGCTCATCCTGTCGCTGCCGATCAGCGTGGCGGCGGCGATCTACCTCGAAGAGTTCGCGCCCAAGAACCGCATCACCGATGTGATCGAGATCAACATCAACAACCTGGCCGCCGTGCCTTCGATTGTGTTCGGCCTGCTCGGCCTTGCGGTCCTGCTCGGCTTCTTCGGGTTGCCGCGCGGCGCGCCCCTGGTCGGCGGCATGGTGCTCTCGCTCATGACCCTGCCCACCATCATCATCGCGACCCGCGCGGCGCTGAAGGCGGTCCCGCCCTCGATCCGCGAGGCGGCCTATGGCGTCGGTGCTTCCAAGCAGCAGGTGGTGATGCATCACGTCCTGCCGCTCGCCATGCCCGGCGTGATGACCGGCGCGATCATCGGGACGGCGCGCGCGATGGGCGAATCGGCGGCGGTGCTTATGATCGGCATGGTCGCCTTCATCGTCGACGTTCCGAAAAGCATCACCGATCCGGCGACCGTGCTGCCGGTGCAGATCTTCCTGTGGGCGGATGCGCCGGAGCGCGCGTTCGTCGAGCGCACCTCGGCCGGCATCATGGTGATGCTGGTGTTCCTGGTGCTGATGAATGCGGCCGCGGTGCTGATCCGCCGCCGGTTCGAACGGCGTTGGTAAGAGAGACGAGGCAACGATGGCGCTCGCGGCACAAAGAACCCAACAGACAGCGGATGGCGGCAAGATGGATACCGGCGGAATGCTCCTCAGCAACCCCAACGTGAAGCCGGCGGTCGCGGCGCGCGCCGGCGAGGCGCCCAAGATGGTGAGCCGCCAGGTCTGCGTGTTCTATGGCCAGAAGCAGGCGCTGCACAACGTCGATCTCGACGTTCCCGCGCGCCAGGTGACGGCGCTGATCGGCCCCTCCGGCTGCGGCAAGTCGACGTACCTGCGCTGCCTCAACCGCATGAACGACGTGATCGACAATTGCCGCGTCACCGGCGACATCAAGCTGGACGGCGAGAACATCTACGACCCGAAGCTCGACGTCGTGATGCTGCGCGCGCGCATCGGCATGGTGTTCCAGAAGCCGAACCCGTTCCCGAAATCGATCTACGACAACATCGCCTATGGCCCCCGCATCCACGGCATGGGCGCCGGCAAGGACGAGCTGGACGAGATCGTGCAGACCAGCCTGGAGCGCGCCGGCCTGTGGAACGAGGCCAAGGACCGCCTGGCCCAGCCCGGCACCGGCCTTTCCGGCGGCCAACAGCAGCGCCTGTGCATCGCGCGCGCCATCGCGGTCAGCCCTGAGGTCATCCTGATGGACGAGCCGTGCTCGGCCCTGGATCCGATCGCGACCGCGCGCATCGAGGAGCTGATCGACGAACTGCGGGAGAACTACACGATCATCATCGTCACCCACTCGATGCAGCAGGCCGCGCGCGTCAGCCAGAAGACCGCGTTCTTCCATCTCGGCGTGCTGGTGGAATGGGGCGATACCGAGCAGATATTCACTGCCCCGCGCGACGAACGCACGCAGGGCTACATCACCGGTCGCTTCGGTTAAGGGATGCGGTCGCAGATGAATTTGCGAAGCTCAAAGCAAAACCACCTCCCCC
>DASYRS010000402.1:0-8639 GCA_036004205.1 Dongiaceae bacterium | reverse complement strand
GTCCAGCATGCCGAGCCATTTCGGGAAGCGCTGGGTCTTGGTCGAGAACAACTCGATCGAGCCGAATATCTTGGGATACTTGCGCGCCTCGGCCGGCGCGGCGCCGAGGACGACGGCGAGCAGAGCAAGCGCCGCCATTGCGCGGCCAAGCCATCGCGCTGCGGACATTCCCCGTGCCGGTACTTCCATGCCTGCCGCCTTAGCCGCGCCGCGACGTAAAATAGGCGCGTTCGCGTCGGCCAAACTGGTGCCGTTACGCTTAATAAGCCGTTAATTGGCCCCGCCCCAAGATCATGTTAGCTTGTAGAACATAAGTCCAAGCCATTCATGGGACAGACCTGAGGGAGCCGGTATTGGTTGAGGGTGGGGCGAAAGGGGAGCCCGTCGGCGGGATGTTCGATTCCGGAACGCCCAAGCGCGGCATCGATCCCAAGATCCTGTTTCCGACGGTCATCCTGATCGTGCTGGGCGTGATCGGCGCATGGGCGATCAATCGCTTCGTCGAGGACCAACGAGAACGGGAACTGACGCAGTGGCAGGTGCGCCTCGGCATCGTCGCGGACAGCCGCGCGGCCGAGGTCAATCGCTGGCTCGCCGGCAATCTCGCCGATCTCAACGCGCTGGCCGACAACGAATCGGTGCAGCTTTACGTCGGCTCGATCGACGAGTTCAGCAGCGACCCGGAGCAGCAGGACCAGATCGAGGGCTTTCGCCAGTATCTGCGCAACCTGCTGCAGGTGGCGGCAATGCGCGGCGGCTTCGGTGCCGCGGACCAGGATAGCCAGCCCAAATTCAACCAGCCCAGAATTGCCTCGGGCGGCATCATCATTATCAACAAGGAAGGCGCGGTTGTCGCCGCCTCGCCCGATGCGCCGCCGTTCGACGGCGCGCTGAAGGATTTCGTGACCATCGTGCCGCCGGGGAAGTCGGCGACCTCGGCCCTGGCCTTCGATGCGCGGGGCGAGCCGACCATGACGTTCGTCGTGCCGCTGTTTGCCGTCCAGTCCGACCAGTCCGAGACCACCCAGATCGGACGGATCGTCGGCGTGAAACAGGTCGGTGGCGAGCTCTATCCCCTGTTGCGCCAGCCGGGCGACACCTCGCTCAGCTCGATCACCGTTCTGGTCACCAGGTCCGGGGACAAGGTCACCTATCTTTCACCGGTGGAACGGCCTGGCCAGCCCGCCGAACCTCTCGGCATGACCATGGAACTTTCCACGCCGAACCTCGACGCCGCCTTCGCCGTTCAAGCCGGCAATGGCTTTGCCGCCGACAAGAAGGACCACGGCGGCAGGGACGTGCTGGTGGCGGCCCGCACGCTCGACCGGGCGCCGTGGATCGTGATGCACACAGTGGACTACGACGAGGCGTTGGGCGCGGCCGACATCCGGTTCCGCAGTCTTGCCATCATGCTGGCGCTGGCGTTGCTGGCCGTGGCGGTGGCCATCATCGCGGTGTGGCGTCACGGCTCTTCGCGGCGCGCATCGGAGGCGGCGACCCGCGCCCAGATCCTGGCCCATCAGTTCGAGGCACAGAAGGACCTGCTGCAGCTGGTCACCGACAGCCAGCCGACCAGCATCTTCATCCTCGACAACCAGCACCGCTATCGCTTCGCCAACGCCCAGGCCAGCGCGGGCGCCGGCATCACGCCGGCCGAGATGCTGAACAAGGACATCGCAGCGGTGCTGGGCCCCGCCAGCGCGAAACGCCACCTCGAGCTGAACGAGCAGGCGCTGAAAGCCGGGACCGCCATCAACAACGTGGAGCGGCTGGAAACCGACGCCGGCCTCAAGGTCCTGCAATCGGAGCATATCCCGCTGAAGGAACGCTCCGGCGCGACCGCCGGCGTGCTGACGGTGGAGCACGACATCACCGACGTGGTGACGGAGCGCGAGAAGCGCGCGCGCACCCTGCAGAACCTGGTCAAGACCCTGGTCGGCGTGGTCGACCGGCGCGATCCCTACGCCGCCAACCACTCCACCCGCGTCGCGCGCGTCGCCCGCGCGGTGGCGCGCGAGATGGGCCTGACCGAGACCGACATGGACACCGCGGAGAGCGCCGCCAACCTGCTCAACCTCGGCAAGATCATGATTCCGCCGGAGGTGCTGGCCAAGGCCGGCGACCTGACCGAGGAGGAGCGGCGCCTGCTGCGCAATTCCGTGCAGGTCAGCGCCGACATCATCCAGGACATCGAGTTCGACGGCCCGGTGGTCGAGACGCTGCGCCAGGCGCAGGAGCGCTGGGACGGCAGCGGCCAGCCGCGCGGGTTGAAGGGCGAGGACATCCTCATCACCGCGCGCATCATCGGCGTCGCCAACGCGTTGATCGGCATGATCAGCGACCGCGCCTTCCGCCAGGGCATGTCGATGGATGCCGCGATCGAGATCCTGTTCAAGGAAGCCGGCAAGGCCTACGACCGCCGGGTCGTGGCCGCGCTCGTCAACTACCTCGACAACCGCGACGGCCGCGCCCAGCTGGCCGACACCACGACGGCGGTGGGGTAGGAAGCTTTCGACCTCACGACAAAGGACACCCCTTCCCTCCTTGCGGGGGAAGGGGAGTTTCTTGAGGCGATACTCTTCATGTGCGACTGCCCTGCAACATGGTGGACGAGCGTTCCATTCACCACGGCAATTCCGGGTCGGCGATGCGGGCGAGGCGGCGGCTGGCGGTCAGGGCGACGCCCAATATGAGACTCCGGCGGCGGTTGCCGTTGATCGGCTGCAGGGCTCCTTCGCGCCGGATCGAGCCGCCGTGGGCGTCGGCGCAGATCAGGCCGACCTCCTCCGGCAGCAGGCCGAGCGGAAAGTCCGGCTCGACCGCGAAATAGAACCGGTCGCAGAATTCAAGATAGTCGCGCCATTTGTGGTCGGCGGCGAAGTCGGCGCGCGAGGACTTGATCTCGACGATGGTCACCTGGCCGGCCCCGTCGATGGCGAGGATGTCGGCGCGCCGCCCGTTGCCGAGGGTGTATTCGGCGATCGCGGCGTAGCCGAGGCCCTCCAGCAGCCTGGTCGCGCCGCGCAGGATGCGTGCCGCGGTCGCCGGGAATTCCGGATCTGGATCGGTCATGGGGGCATCCTCCGACGATCGCGCGCCCCTTCGCAACCCTTGCTCTTGTCCGGGCGGGCGCCCGCCAGTATCAAGGGCCGCGATGGACAACCCGCTGGCCGAGCCCGTGCTTCGGCCCCAGTCTGCCCGGCGGCGCGGCGGCTGGGTTCGTCGCGGTATGCGATGGCTCGGCCGGGCGCTCGCCTTGTTCATTAGCGTCAGCGTCGTCGTCACCGCGCTCTACAGCTTCATACCGCCGCCTTTGACGCCCCTGATGGTGATCCGGCTCACCGACGGCAACTGGATTTCCAAGGACTGGGAATCCTATGACAACATCTCGCCCAACCTCTCGCGCGCGGTGATCGCCGCGGAGGATAGCGGCTTCTGCGCGCATTGGGGCTTCGACTTCGAGGCGATCGGGAAAGCGCTGCGCCACAATGAGAAGTCGCGCCGCCTGCGCGGCGGCAGCACGATCAGCAACCAGACCGCCAAGAACACCTTTCTGTGGCCGGGCGACAGCACCCTGACGCGCTATGCCCGCAAGGCGATCGAGCCTTATTTCACCATGCTGATCGAGCTGATGTGGGGCAAGAAGCGGATCCTCGAGGTCTATCTCAACGTGGTGGAATGGGGACCGGGCGTCTATGGCGCGGAGGCGGCGGCGCAGTATCACTTCCACAAGACGGCGGCGGCCTTGTCGCGGCGCGAGGCGGCGCTGCTGGCCGCGGTCCTGCCCAGTCCGTTGCGCTTCAACGCCGGCAAGCCGAGCAACTATGTCTCGCGCCGGGCCGGGCAGATCCAGGCCCGCATGAATGATGTCCCCGACCCGACGGGTGACCCCTGCATCCATCAGTAATGGACAATCAGCCGCACGGACTTTTGTAAAAAATCATACTCAGGTGTGATTGCATCCAGCCGGGATTAGTAAGGCACCAGTCCATTTGGCCATAGAATAATCGGACCCTCGCATCGGCGTTGGCAGCCCAAAATGGCTCTAGTTAACTATGCTGAGCATTGAAATCCCTGGATGAGTCGCATGGGTAAACGAATTATCCACAATCCGGGCGGACAATGCCGTCTTGGCCACAAGGATGCTTGCGGCCAATCGAAAAGCGTGCGGCTCAAGCGATGGTCACTCTGATCGGATGACGGAACGCGACCGGCCCCAGGAAACTCATGACGCCGAGCAGCGGCAAACCCGCCGCGCGCTCGCGGCGCTGGTCGTCTTCGTGCTGGCGCTGGCCGCGCTCGGCGCCGCCGCCGCCAGCTGGCAGCTCTACCAGGCCGAATATGACGACAGCCGGGCCAACCTGCGCCGCTTCGCCCGCGCCGTCACCGAACAGACCGCGTGGGAGCTGCGCCAGCTCGATACCGTCCTTCAGCTCACCAGCACCTGGCTCGCACGCTCCGACAAGCTTGATGCCTATGGCAGCTCGCGCCTGCAGGAGCGGGTGCAGCCGCGCCTGACCGCCCTGCCCGCCGTGCAGAGCATCATCGTCAGCAACGACGAAGGCACGCTGCGCATGGTGACGCGCGACAGCACCGCGTTGCCCACCACCGGTTTCGATCCCAGGCCGCTCTATGAGTTCTATCGCAGCCATCCCGACGCGGGGCTGACCGTCGGCGCGCCGTTCAAGCTGGCCGGTGCCAACAGCTGGGCCTTTCCGATCAGCAGGCCGATCATCACCGGCAAGGGCAAGCTGACCGGCGCCGTCACCCTGGTGGTGGATGCGCCGGTGCTGGCCGAGCGGTTCCGCCTGGTCCGCCCGGCGACCGATCATCATGTGGCACTGCTCCGGATCGACGGCATCCTGATGATCGACGATGCCGGCCGCGCCGGCACGGCGCCCAAGAGCTTCCTCAGCGCCGGCACGCCGAACGTCGCCGGCGAGGGCGACCGCGACAAATGGACCACCGCCGACGGGACGCCCAGCATCGCCTATCTGCGGCAGGTGAAGGATTTCCCGCTGATGGTCGCGGTCTCGCTGCCGCGATCGGTGGTGACCGCGAGCGCGCAGCCCGCCCTCATCGTCATTTCGGGCGTGATCGCCGCCGCCGGGTTCGGCCTTGCCTTGATCGCGGTCATCCTCGGTCGCCGCATCCTGCTGAGCCAGGCGCGGCTGCGCCAGCAGCGCGACTTCGTCACCCACGTGCTCGATTCCGCCGATGTCATGGTGTTCGTCCAGGATGCGACCGGGCGGCTCATCAGCTGCAACGCCGAGGCCGAGAAGCTGGGCTATCGGCAGGACGAGATGCTCGCGCTCGACCCCTTCGTGCATCTGGTGCCGCGCGAGGAGCGTGATCATGTCGCCGCCATGCAGAGCCGAGCGCGCACCGGCGCGGCGGCCGAGCCGTACGAATGCCATCTGCTGACCCGCGCGGGCGAGCGGCGCCTGATCCGCTGGTCGACCACGATCCTGCCGAACGCCGGCGGACGGCGCGACTGGATGCTGAGCGTCGGCACCGACGTGACCGAGGAACGGGCGCAGCAGGGCGAAATCGCGCGCAACAACGCGATCATGGACCGAGCGCAATCGATCGCCCACATGTGCTATTGGACCGCGCGGCCGGAATCGGAAGCCAGCCAATGGTCCGACTGCACCTTCAGCTATTCCGCCAACCTGGAGCACGTGTTCGGCTACAGCCTGGCGGAGATCGACCTGCCGCTGGCGCAATTCATCCAGCGTTTCGTCCATCCGGACGATCACGCCGCGATGATCGATGCCTATCGCGCGTTCTATGAGGGCGAGCAGCAGCGCCTCGCCATCACCTTCCGGCTGAAGCAGCGCGACGGCAGCTATCGCTATATCCGCGACTTCGCGGAGAAGCGGGTCGATGTCGGCAACGGAATCATGGAGCTGGTCGGCATGTCGCAGGACGTGACCCAGCAGACCGCGGCCGACGCCATGCTGCGCGAGAGCGAGGTCAAGCTGCGGCGCGCCCACCGCCTCGCCAAGCTGTGCTACTGGACCTACGATCCGGTCTCCGCCTCCGGCGGCGCGGGCGACCGGCTGGTGTTCTCCGGCGATGCCGAGGAAGTCCTGGGCGCGCCGGCCGCCGAGCTCAACCAGGCCACCGCCAGCCCGCTCATCGCCATGGCGCATCCGGAAGACCGCGACCGCATCCTCACCGAATGGCGCGCCTTCATGGCATCGACCGAGACCAGCTGGACCTTCGAGTACCGCCTGGCGCGCAATGACGGCGAGATCCGCGATGTCAGCGTCTCCGCCGAAAAGGTGGTGAATGACCGAGGACCTCTGGGCCAGGTCATCGGCGTGGTGCAGGACATCACCGACCGCAAGCGCAGCGAACTCGCGATCGCGCGCAATGAAGCGCTGCTGCGCCACGCCCACCGGCTCTCGCGTGTCGGCTACTGGGTGTGGGAGCCGCGCGACGTCGCGCAATCCAGCGACCGCGGCTGGCTGCACGTCTCCAGCGAGTATGCCGACATCCTGGGCGTGAAGCCGGAGGATATCCCGCTCGAGGAGACCGACCTGGTCCGCAAATACGTGCATCCGGACGATCGCAATGCGGCCATCGCCGCGGTCGAGGGGTTCGTCAACCGCACGGCGGAGCGCTACACCGCGCAGTTCCGCGCCGTCCGGCCCGGCCAGTCGATCGCACACCTGCACATGGAAGCGGAACGGCTGCGCGACCCGCAGGGTCGCATCCTCTACGAGATCGGCGTCATCCAGGACGTGACCGAGCAGCGCGAGCGCGAGATCGAGCTGCTGACCGCCAAGCGCACCGCCGAGATCGCGAACCGCACCAAGACCCAGTTCCTGGCCAATATGAGCCACGAGCTGCGCACGCCGCTCAACGCCGTGATCGGCTTCTCGCAGCTCATCCGCGACCAGGCATTCGGCCAGATTCCGGACCGCTACGTGACCTATGCCGACGACATCAACAGCAGCGGCAAGCTGCTGCTCGCCCTCATCAACGACATTCTCGACATGTCGCGCATCGAAGCCGGCCAGCAGAAACTGATGGAAGAGGTCATCTCGATCGATTCCGTGATCAACGATTGCGTGCGCATGGTGGCCTCGAAGGTGGCGGATGGCGGCGTCAAGCTGATCGTGGAGAACAAGGGGCAGCTGCCCGCCTTGCGCGCCGACGAGCGCGCCTTGAAACAGGTGCTGCTGAACGTCCTTTCCAATGCCATCAAGTTCACACCGCAAGGCGGCTCGGTCACGGTGGCGGCGGAGGCGATGAAGGGCGGGACGCTCGACATCCGGATCAGCGACACCGGCATCGGCATCGCGGAAGAGGTGATCAAGGACCTGTTCCTGCCGTTCCGCCAGGCCGATGCCTCGATCAGCCGCCGCTTCGGCGGCAGCGGACTCGGCCTTGCCATCAGCAAGAAGCTGATGGAGCTGCATGGCGGCGGGATCTCGATCGACAGCCACCCCGGCCGCGGCACGCACGTGACGCTGCACATGCCGGCAGAACGCGTCGTCAGCAACGACGCGCGCCTGCAGGCCTAGCCCGCTCTATTGCGCGGCGGGCGCGTAGGCGAACTGGCGTGACACCAACTGGGCGTAGAGCCCTGCCCGCCGCACCAGGCTCTCGTGGTCGCCGATCTCCCGCACCTGGCCATCCTGCAGGACGACGATCACGTCGGCATTGCGGATGGTCGACAGGCGATGGGCGATCACGACGGTGGTGCGGTCGGCCTGCAGCAGATCGAGCGCACGGCGCACCGCCTGCTCGTTGAGCGCGTCGAGATGCGAGGTTGCCTCGTCCAGGATCAGGATAGGCGCGTCCTTGAGGAACGCGCGGGCGATGGCGACCCGCTGGCGCTGACCGCCGGAGAGGCTCATGCCGCGCTCGCCGACCGGCGCATCGAGCCCGTCGGGCAAGGCCGCCACCAGATCCTCCAGCGAGGCATGCTGGATCGCCGCTTGCAGCTCGGCATCGGCGGCATCGGGCCGGGCGATCAGGATGTTCCGCCGCAGGCTGTCGTTGAAGAGGTAGGTGTCCTGCGCGACCAGCGCGACCCGGCTGCGCAGCGCATCGATTCTGTAATCGCGCAAATCGGCGCCGTTGAGCGTGATCGACCCATGGTCCGGATCCCAGAAGCGCATCAGAAGCTGAGCCAAGGTGGTCTTGCCGGCACCGGACATGCCGACCAGCGCCACGGTCTTGCCCGCCGGAATGTCGAATGTCACCTGGTCGAGCGCGCGCCGGTTTTGCCCCGAGTAGGTGAAGCCGACCTGGCGCACCGCCAGGGACGCGTTCCCGTCCAGCCTCGCCACGCCGACGCCGTCGCGCACCGGCACCGGCTCGTTCATCAGGCCATAGATGCGGCGGGTGGCGCCCAGCGTGTCGGCGAGCTGGCGGCCGATCTGCGCGATTTCCGATACCGGCAGGAACGCCGCCATCGCCAGCAGAGTGAGCAAGGGCAGGATGGCGGGATCGATCGTGCCGTACCGCAACAGCAGCGCGCCGGCTACCACGATCGCCAGGCCGCCGAGACCGGTGAAGATTTCGAGCAGGCTCCCTTGCAACGTCAGCTCGCGATAGAACGGCAATCGAAGCTCTACATGGCGCTGCGACAGTGCGTCGAGTTGCCGGGTGCGCGTTTCCTC